>JBLNFG010001180.1:0-4222 GCA_050263495.1 Myxococcales bacterium
CTTGAGCGGCGCGATTTCCGCGAGCGATTCGAGTCGCAGCGCGACGTCTATTTGCACGAGTTCTTCTACCCGTTGCTGCAAGGCTATGATTCGGTGGAGCTCCAAGCCGATATTGAATTGGGCGGGACGGATCAGTTGTTTAACCTGATGGTGGGTCGCGATCTGCAGCAGCGCTACGGGCAGCTCCCACAGATGGTGCTCACGGTGCCCATCTTGGAGGGGCTAGACGCGAAGGTCGTCGACGGGCAGGTGGTCGGCAAGAAGATGAGCAAGAGCGCCGACAATTACATTGGCGTCAAGGAGCCACCGCTCGATCAGTATCGCAAGTGCATGCAAATCGACGACAGCGTGATTTGGCGCTTCTTCGAGCTTCTTTCCCGCTTGAACCGAGTGCAAATCGATGAGCTTAGAGCCAGCAAGAACCCACTCGAAGCCAAGGCAATCTTTGCCCGCGAAGTGGTCGAACGCTTCCATGGCCCCGACGCAGCCGTCGAGGCCGAGCGTAGCTTCCGTGCGGCGTACCTGGCTGACGGCCTGCCCGAAGACATCCCGGAGCTGTCCTTTCCGGCGGAAGGCGAGGGGCTGTTCCTGCCAAAGGCGCTCAATCTGGCTGGTCTCGTCAAGAGTGCCAGCGACGGTCGACGCATGGTGCAGCAAGGTGGCGTGGAAGTCGACGCGCAACGGGTGACCGACGAGCGTTACTCCCTCGTGCGTGGCGGACGCTACCTGCTCAAGGTCGGTTCGAAGAACCGGAAGTTCTGTTACGTGACGGTGACGTAAGCAACGGGCAAGGTACGAACGCATGGGACGGGACCTGCAATGGCGTGCCGAATCTGGGAGCGGCGCGCGAAACCTCGCCGCTCATTCGATAAGTTCCAGAGCCCTACGCCGCGTCTTGTGCGGGGTGAGCCTGCTTGCCTCAGTGACCTGTGGCGGCGCACGTCGATCTGCAACCCCGGCGGAACATGCTGGTACCGCTTTGCACCAAGGTCCGTTGACGGACTTTGTCCCTGCCGCAGGACTGCGTTGGATGGTCGTCGTTCGACCGCGAGAATTGCTCGAGGATCGGGACTTCCGCGCCGGAATCGAGCAGCTGTTCCCCGACGCGCGGCTCGACGTGTTCGCGCGCAATAGCGGCGTCGATCTGCGCACGCTCAACACAGGACTCGTCGCCGGCTTTGACCTCGGCACACTCTACCTTGCGGAGACCGCAACGGTAGCTCCGGCAAAGCAGGCGTTCCTTTCGCGCTTGGCGAGTGAACCGGTGGAGAAACACCTGGGCTCTGGTGTACAGCATGTCACCGGTCTGATCGGAACCACCCCAGAGTCGTTGATCGTGGTGCCGCATCAGTTCATTGGCGTCAGTGTCAATGATCCGACCTTGACGAAGATTGCCGGGGCGTTTGCGCTCCGAAAGCTCAAGAAATCGCCGAGCGCACTGTTTGGTGCCGCGCTCAGCGCGCTTCCGAGCTCGCTCTCTTCTGATCCGATCCAATTCTACGCACCCGGGCCTTTCTCCGACGATTGGGCCCAAGGTGCGCACGGTCTACTGCGCAGTACGGTCGCGATTGGCATCACTGGACGTGTCAATTCGCCTGGTACATTGGACGTACTCCTGCAACTCGAAGGTGAGTACGCGGAAGGCACCGAAGCCACGACCCAGAAAGCGCTAAGTACGTTTCGCGAACTCGCCGACAGTGCGCTCGGACGGGTGCTGTCGCTCAATGATCCGAGCCTCGCCCCGGAATTCGTCGCAACGCCACGTCAAGTCAACGCGCGCGTCCGCCTCCCAATCAAGCGATTGCTCGACGGCCTGCACGCAGTGGTGTCTGCGAACGTTTGGGACTTGTTGGACTATACGCCGCGGTAACGGCGGTTGGCGCACGTCGTTCCTCATCCCACAAACATTGCTGGGGCCCAGGACCCCGTTGCCGCCCGATCTCGCGCCAACGTGGGTGGGCCAATCGACTGCCGCGCTGATAACTGATAAGGATCGCTAATCCGATGAACTGGCAAGAAGTCTACGACGCCTATCCGATCAATGCTCAACGAACTTGGTTGAACAATTGCGGAATCACGCCCACTGGTCGTCACATCGCCGCGCGCATGGCGCAGCACTTCGAGGGGATGTGTCAGCTCGGTCCAGGTGAAGGTGACGGCTCGCCAATGAAATTGGCGAGAAGCATCAAACAGCACTTGGGGGATCTGCTCCACGCGCACGACGACGAGATCGCGTTGGTCCACAATACCGCCGAGGGCATGACGATGATCTCGCTCGGGCTCGAGTTATCGCCGGGAGATGAGATTCTCTTGCTGGAAAACGAGTACCCGAGCAACGTCTATCCCTGGGAGCACTGGCGCGATCGCGGAGTCAAGTTGACGTTCGTGCCCCTCGCCGATACCCAAGACGAACTCCTCCACGTGTTCGAAGGGACGCTCACCCCGCGTACCAAGGTGGTCGCGATTTCGCTGGTGCATTGGTGCACGGGGATGCCACTACCGATCCGTGAGATCGCTGCGCTCTGCCACGAGCGTGGGATTTTATGCGTGGTCGACGGTTCGCAAGGGGTCGGAAACGTAAAGTTCGATTTCGCCGAGATAGCTCCGGCTATTGTGTGTTTCTCGGCGTGGAAATGGCTACTCGGACCGCTCGGACTCGGCGTGCTCATCGTCGACAGAACCCTCTTGTCCAAGCTTCGGATGCCGTTCAAGGCTACGGACTCCGTAGCCGATCCAAACTCGTACCTCCCCTACCAAAACGAGATGCGAAAATCCGTCGATCGCTACACCTATTCGACGGCGAACTACAACGACTGGGTGTACTTCGACGCCAGCCTCGACTTCCTATCCACCATCGGCTACGGACGCGTTCATGGTCGCATCCTCGAATTGACGGCTCGACTGTGGAATGGGCTCTGGGAGCTCGGATTTCGCTCGGCTTACCGCCATGGGCAACAGCCCGAGAGCGGCATACTCTCGGTCCACAAACCCGATCTCGACATCGAAGCGCTTTGCGCCGGCCTCAATCAACGCGGCATCGTCTCACGGGTCCGACTGAATCACCTTCGACTCGCGCCGCACGTGTACCTCAGTCCAGAGCAACTCGATGCGACGGTGCGCGCAATCGCCGACCTTAGCAAGATCTAGGGTCCGCGGGGACAGAACTTGACGCATTCATAACGACTTCTTTTCGCCTAAGATCGCAGGCGGGCTTCGCGCCCCAGGCGGGTCGCGACCCAAAGCAGGTGTCATGTCCAAGTGGAGCCCGATCGGTTCGTTGGTTTTTGCCGCGGCACTGACGGCGTGTGGCAGCTCACCCAACTCTAACGCGCATCCGGCAACTGCGCGTGAACAAGACTCTGCGCCGCTAGATCTGCAGGTACCTTCCGGAACTGCCCTACGACAGCTGCGTTTCGCAATGGTTGCGATTGACAACGGACAGTATCGGCGTGCCATTGAGCTGCTGTCCAAGTTGCGCGTGGAGCTGCCCAATAACGCAGTACTCCTCCATGAACTGGCGCTCGCGCATCGACTGGCACATCAACCTCAGCGCGCCGTCGCGCTGCTCGGGCCTTTCCGCAATCAACTGAGCGCTGAACTGCTTGCGTCCTATTGCAGTGCTCTCGACGAGTCAGGCAAGCGGCAAGAAGCCGAGGCGGCACTCCGAGAGGGAATCGTCAAATATGCCAGTTCAGGACTGTTGCGCTCCGAACTTGGGACGTTGCTGAGCAACAGTGGGCGCGTTCCCGAGGCCGTTCAGCAATACGAGCTCGGGATCAAAGCAGAACCGCAGGTTCCATCTAACTATTACAACGCTGCGCGTCTGCTTGCGGACGGCTCTCGACGCGGAATGTCGCTCATTTACGGCGAGATATTCCGCTTGCTGGAACCGGACTCAATCCGAAGTCGGAAGCTTGCTGAGACTTTGGCGAAGACTGCAGCCGCGGCGGTTCGCGTCGAGCGGAACGGGGATAAGGTCAATACGGTTATCTCGCTCGCACCTGGGGCGGTCAACTTGGCAAAGACGCCATTCAAGGAGCTCGCATTCGAAAATGCATTCGAGATGACGTTCGGCTTAGCCTTAGCCAAAACGCGCGCTGAAGGTTTCTCGCTGGGCTCGCTGCACGAAGCCAGAGCTGCGTTCCTGCCCATCCTCCGTGATCCCGAATCGCCATCCAGCCTTCTGAGCCAACCCCTACTTCGCTGGTTGATCGCACTCGAT
>JBLNFG010001181.1:0-5344 GCA_050263495.1 Myxococcales bacterium
TCCTCGTTTTCTCGGGGTTTCACCCCGAACCCCGCGCCCGCTCCGCGGTCGCCTAGTGCCGCCATGGAGTCACAACAAACCCCGGCGCTACTTCCGGCGAGCGGCACTAGTGCCGCCATGGAGTCACAACAAACCCCGGCGCTACTTCCGGCGAGCGGCACTAGCTACCATCCTGCGCGCGAGCCAGCGATCTTCCGCCGTCTACCACGATCTGCTGACCGGTGATAAACGGGCTCTCAGCAAGGAACCTGACCGCTCGGGCGACGTCTGGCGCGCTACCGAAGCGCTGGAGCGGGATCCGAGACCGCAGGCGCTCGAGATCGGCTGCGCTCATGCTCTCGGGCGGCAGCACTGTTCCCGGAGCCACCGCATTGACGCGAACCCTCGGCGCCAGCTCGATCGCCATCGTCCGCATCAGCTGGTACACGCCGGCTTTGGAAACGACGTAGGGCAGATGATGCTTGTACGGTGAGTCCACACTGGAGCACGTGACAAACACGATGTTGCCAGCCCGGGAGATCAGTGATGCCGTCGCGTAATGCGCCAGGGTGAAGCTGGAGGTCAGATTCAGCCCGAGCATGCGATCCCACGCGCTATCGTCGATGTCTTCGAAACGGATCCGTTCGAAAATTGCCGCGTTCGGCACCAGCAAGTCGAGCGCCTCAAAATCCGCCAACACACTGTCCAGCATACGTCGAATCTTGGTGCGATCCTCTAGATTCGCTTGGTAGACGCGCGCCTCCAAACCTTCTGCGCGCGCCTCCGCTGCGACCTCGCGCGCCCCCGATTCGTTGCTTTGGTAGTGGAGCGCGAGGTCATATCCAGCGCACTTGAGTTCGAGCGCGATGCTTCGTCCAACGCGTGTACCAGCCCCGGTTACCAAGGCCACGCGCCTGTCGCCCGCACGCGTCACAGGCCGAAGGTCACCTTTCCCACATAACTTCCGGGCGACGGAAATTCGGTAGCTTTGACGAGATCAACCAAACAGTCGATCGCAAGCTCCGCGCTTGGGTCAGGCGACGTGACGCTTGCTGTGATGACCTTGCCACTCGTGTCGATGTAGGCCGTAGCCTGATACCGCGACCGAGTTCCGATATTGCAGTCGCTCACCTTCTTTTTGAGCCTCTCTTGCGTGGCCTTTACCTGCTCCGCTTCGACCTCGACCGCCTCGCGAACGTCCGAGTCCAGCGGTTCAAATGGCGCTGCCGTGTAGTGCGCATGCGCAGTGCGGCCACCGACGGGCTTCGGCCATTTCATTCCCATCAAGACGCCTTGCATGCATTTCTCTGCGTCGCGATCACCCAGATTAGATTCCTCTACAGTTACGGATTGGGCTTTCTGATCGAGGCCGATGATCACGAAAAAGCGAGCCGTGCCTGTCAGGAACTCGACTTGTTTTGCTCGGATCTTGAAGCAACGCTCGAAGCCAGGCTCTGCACGCTCGAAGATTTTTCCCGTCGCTTCCTCATTCAATCCGCCAACTTCAGCCGCTACGCTCACGTCAGACTTCGGTTCCGAAACCGGACTTGGTGCAGCCACTGAGTCGTTTTTTGGCGGGGGTTGCGACCCACCGCAGGCCCAAAGAAAGGTCATCCCCATGGAGGCGACGAGTGCCGCCTTGGTCATGTGTCGGTCGAGCATGGCGCGAAGTGCTACCTCGACCGCGCGTCAAGAACAACCCTTGGCGAACCAAGCCATCGATCCAACTCGCGAAAGGCCGGCGTTTGCTCGTGGGCAGAGACCCGCTTTCGCCCGATTCTCGAGCGCGCTGAGTACACCACGATGTGGGCGGGTCAGAGCCGTAGAATTAGCGCGTGCTCAAGTGACGCTAGTTCTCGCTCAAGCGCCGGCTTGGGCGAAACGGCGACCGCGACCTCGGCCGATCGCAGCAGGTCGATATCGAAGTAACTGTCGCCAAAGGCCGCGAGCGAACGAGAATTGCCGCGCTTCTCGGCGAGCCGCTGTACCTTCTGACCCCGGTAGGGTAATGGGGCGGCGAGCGCGGGGCCGAGTACGCCACCAGCCGACTCCGACGCGCGTGACGCGATCACCTGGTCGTCGACAAAGCCCAGCGTTCTCGCCGCAACCCGCACGATTGGCCAGGGCGACGCGGTGACGACCCAAGTTGAGTGCTCATGGGAATGCGCCCACTCGAGAAGGGGCCGGTACCCCATGCGCACTCGCGACTCGATCCCAGACTGCTGCAAGACCTCCTCGGCGAAGTCCGAGAGTTCGTCCGCGGTTCGACCTGCGTAGCACCAAGTCATGATCTCGAACAAGAGCCGTTCGTCAATGAGGCTCTGCTTCTCGGCTTCGAAGAGTCGGTACGCGAGTTTCGATGTCGTGCCGGTGGTCGCTAGACCATGATCGCTCAGGATGATTTCGAGGCTGTGATGGATTTGCGGAAGAAACCAGTCCTTCTCACAGGCGGCGAGAAAAACGTCGTCGGATACATCGCCTTCCCACAGGGTTCCGTCCCCGTCGAACGCCAGTGTGCAGTGGTCGCCTCCGGCTCGAGCGTCGAGATGATCCACTAGCTCGGGAATGGTGATCCATCGAGTCTGCTGTGGGGGCGGTGACGGTGGGGTCGGCGATAGCACGTGCATTGGAATCTCGACGGGGTGACGACGTACTCGCATTCTACGCGAGATTCGACTAAACGATAGGGGTGTGACTACGTTGAATCGTGACCAGTTTATTTCCACCCTTGGTCGACTCGTCGCGCTGGCGCGGAGCCTGCAGAATTCCGCGGCAACCGGCAAGATTCCGTGCGAAAGACTCGCCGCTGAAGTGGTACTGTCGCGCCTCGGGCCGCATATCGATGCAGGTGCGCTGCACGCCGAGATCGTGGCTAATCCGGCGCATCCGGACCGGACCAATTTGATCCTGACGCTGCCAGGGTCCACTGACGAATCGATCGGGTTCGTCGGTGCGCATTTCGATGTAGTGCCAGCCGACCGCGGTGCAGAAGGGTGGACCACGGATCCATTTTCGCTCCTCGTCGAGAACGATGGAACACTGCGGGGGCGGGGCGTCACTGACTGCCTCGGTCACGTGGCGTTACTGACTGAACTGCTCCGTGCCCTGCTGGACGAAGGCATCCGACCGCGACGCACCATTCATGTGGTGATGATCGCGAACGAAGAGGAATCGAACATCGTCAATATCGGTTTCGATTACCTCGTCGGGCTGGAACGGCTCAACCCGCTCAAGAAGGGCCCAGTGTTTTGGCTCGATAGCGCAGACTTTGGGCCAACCCTAGGCACAGGAGGGATCGCAACCTGGGAATTGGTGGCTGAAGGCGTGCCGGGTCACTCGGGAATGCCGCACAACTGTGTCAACGCGCTTGAACTCGGGATGACGGCTGCTCTCGACCTGGCGCGCTGGTTTTCGCTAGCTTATCCGCCGCACCCGGACGAAGCTCGATGGCGTTACCAGTCGAGTTCGTCACTCAAATCGACGGTGGTCGATTGCGATAATCAGAAGATCACCATGATCCCCGGCGTCGCGCGTATCCGTGGCGATATTCGACTGACCCCGTTTTATGACATGGCGAGCGCGATCGAACAGGCGGTGGCGCGCGTGGTCGCCATCGACGGGGAAATTGCCGCCGGTCATGCGGAATGGGCCAGGTTCCGAACTCGGGAAGGTAAACATGGTTCGGTCCGATTGGTTCCACCTGCGAATCACAACGCCGGTATGGCGTGTCGACTCGATTCTCCAGGCTATGTGGCTCTCTCGGATGCAATCCGACGCGTTCGCGGCGAAGCGGGCATGCAGCCATCTTCAATGACTGGATCGCTACCGTTGGTGCGCACGCTTCAAGACCAAGGATTCGACATTCAGATAACCGGCTTTGGGCGCGGAATTGCCTACCATGCTCCGAACGAATTCGGAATGCTCAAGGACTTCGAAGACGGGTTCGCCGTCTTGTGCGAACTCATCGAACGACTGTGATTGCCATGCGCGACGATTACCTGATCCGGATTCTGAACGCCCAGGTCTACGATGTAGCGATCGAGTCCCCGCTCGAGTTGGCTGGCAACCTCTCGAGGCGGCTCTCAAACCAGATTTGGCTCAAGAGAGAGGATCTTCAACCCGTCTTCTCCTTCAAGCTGCGCGGCGCGTATAACAAGATGGCACGGTTGCCGGCAGCGGCCTTGCAGCGCGGCGTTATCAGTGCATCCGCGGGAAACCACGCACAAGGCGTGGCGATCGCAGCGTCGCGGCTGTCAGTGCCCGCTGTGATAGTAATGCCCGAGACTACCCCGAGTATCAAAGTTGCAGCCGTGCGGGCGCGTGGGGCACGCGCGGTACTCTTCGGCGCTTCCTTCGATGAGGCCTATGCGGAAGCGCGTCGGATGGAGACCGAAGAGGGGCTCACGTTCATTCACCCCTTCGATGATCCTGACGTGATTGCGGGTCAGGGAACCATTGGGATGGAGATCTTGCGGCAACATGGCGGCCCGATTGACGCAATTTTCTGCACGGTTGGGGGCGGGGGGCTGATCGCGGGAATCGCCGCGTATACGAAGCGCGTTCGCCCGGAGACGCGGATTATCGGTGTGGAGGCGTGCGATGCCGATGCCATGACTCAGTCGCTTGCGCGTGGCGAGCGCGTCGTTTTGGACCATGTAGGCATCTTTGCCGACGGTGCAGCAGTAAAGTGCGTCGGCGAGGAGACGTTTCGGCTGGCGCGTGAACATGTCGACGAAATGATTCGCGTGGATAACGACCAGATCTGCGCCGCGATCAAGGACGTGTTCGAAGACACGCGCAGCGTTCTCGAACCGGCGGGCGCCCTGGCTGTAGCCGGGCTGAAGTCATACCTGTCGCGCCATGCGAGCTCTGGAAGAACCTTCGTAGCCGTGGCATCCGGGGCGAATGTAAACTTTGACCGATTGCGATTCATTGCCGAGCGCGCGGAACTGGGAGAGCAGCGCGAAGCCCTGCTCGGCGTCACCATTCCCGAGCAGCCGGGGAGCTTCTTGGCGTTTTGTGAGCGCATTGGTCGCAGGCACGTGACCGAGTTCAACTATCGATATGCAGACGCCACCCGCGCGCACGTATTCGTTGGGCTGGAGGTATCTAGCCGCGACGAGATCCACGGCCTAATCGAAATTTTGTGCAGCGAGGGCCTCGATGCGATCGACCTCACTGACGACGAGTTATCGAAGCTGCATTTGCGTCATATGGTCGGTGGCCACGCCCAGGGTGCTGAGAACGAACGGCTCATGCGGTTCGTCTTTCCGGAACGACCGGGTGCACTGCTCGCGTTCTTGAAGGCAATGCGGTCCAGCTGGAACATCTCGCTTTTTCACTATCGAAATCACGGCGCTGATTT
>JBLNFG010001182.1:0-7518 GCA_050263495.1 Myxococcales bacterium
GCTCGACTGTGCCAGCAGTTGGGCATAACTGACGCGCAGTGTACAGTCTTCTGGACGGGCCGCTACCGCATCGGCATAGGCTGTAACCGCCTCGGCCTTCTTGCCTAACGCCTCAAGAGCAAGTGCCCGGTTCAACGCCAAGTCGGGCTGCTTCTTCGCGATTGCCAAGCCCTTGTCGGCAGCAGCAAGCGCTCCCTCGGCGTCTTTGGTTTCCAACTTGAGAGCGGACAGGTTGACGTAGGCGTCGATCAACTTCGGATCTAGCGTGACCGCCTTCTCGAAGCTCTGTGCCGCCAGCGCCAGGTCAGCACCGGAGGACGAGAGAGTGACACCCATGTAGTAGTGAGCTTGGGAATCCTTCGGGTTCTTTTGGATCGCCGTTTCGAGCAGTTCCTTCGCCCGATCATACTGCTTACTCTCTATCGCCTTCATGGCTTCCGCGACTTCGGGCCCAGACGGTTGCTCGGCTCCAGCTCGGGTTGCGGCGGGACTCGATTCGTCGAGCGGAACGATCTCGTCGGGGCTCTTTGCTGGCGTGTTCCCTCCCCCGCACCCTAGCCCCAACACGCAGAACAAGATTGCTGGATACTTGGACCTAGAAAGCATGGCGCATGACTCCTATTACGCTTCGCACGACGGGGAACGACTGATGGTGGAGCGTGCTACGCCCACCGCGAGCACGCAGCTTGAAAACCGAACTCGGGGAACCAGGACTGCCCCAGTCAGCCCGAGCCGACGGCAGCCCGAATCCTCGCCTCCAATTCGCCCAAACGCAATGGATCTGTGATCTTGCCGCCGGCGGGTTCCGTTAGATAGAAGACGTCCGCCACTTGATGGCCTTCGGTATTGATCTTTGCGAGCGAGATGACGAGGCCTTGGCGCTGAATCGTGCTCGCGAGTTCGAACAGAAGGCCGGGGCGATCGCGAGTGATTACCTCAAGAATCGTTTCGCGCGACGCGCCGCGGTTATCGATGCATACCGAGGTCGTGACGGCCGGCGTGACGCGGCTGCCCCATCGGCCTTGGCCCAGCAGTTCTAGGCCCGGTACGGCGGCCCCTTCGGGGAGTTCGAGCAACTGCAGCAGGCCCTGCTCGATGCGAGCCGCTAACGCGGCGCCATTGCGAATGCGGTCTCCAGCGTGGACCCAAAACAGATCAAGCGCGCGGGGCCGGCCTTGCTCATCCGTAAATGAGTAGATCTGCGCTGCGACGACCTCGACGTGCGCCCGAGTGATGCTCGCGGCAATCAACGCGAGGAGGCCCTTCCGATCTTCGGCAAGGAAAGCGAATTCGCCGTACGGTGGTTCTAGTCGGAGCGCACAGACCTTTGCCGGTGCATTGGCGTTCTCGAATACGAATCGAGCATGCTCGATGATTTGCGCAGGTTCGTGTGCCAATCGGTACCGCTCGGGCATGGCCTGCAAAAAGCGTTGGATCCGCGATTCGTCTCCATGAGAATCCCAGAGCTCGATTACCTCGTGCCTGACCGCGGACTGTGCGTCTGCGAGACTCACGTCTGCTTGACCAAGGCGAGCCTCAGCGGCCAAGTAGAGCTCATCGATGACCTTCGCCTTCCAGCTTGTAAGCGCGTCAGGGCTCGTGGTAGCGACGTCGCAGAGCGTGAGCAAATAAAGCTCACGTAGTCCCTCATGGCCGTGAACTTCTCGGCAGAACTCCTCGAGCGTGAGAGGATCCTCAATGTCGCGTCGGGTCGCGACATGGTACATGTCGAGGTGCTTGCGCACCAAGTGCATCACTTCGCGGATCTCGGTCGGGCTCAGGTCGAGTCGAGCCAGAATCACTTCGATGAGTTCCGCGCCGCGCTGCCCGTGATGGATGCCTCCCGTGTCTTTTCCGATATCGTGGAGCAATGTCGCGAAGAAGAGAATGCTGGGGCGCACGATTTCCGCGGCTACATGGGACGCGACGGGATGTTCCGTCACTAGCTCGCCGCGAGAGAACTCACGCAGGCGATCAAGTGCTTTGATCGAGTGCGCGTCCACAGTGTAGACGTGGTAAATGTCGTGGTGCACCCGACCAACCACTGGAATGAACTCCGGGATCATGGCGGTCAGCAGCCCGACGTCGTGAAGCTCACCGACTACCGATGATTGGGCAAATGACACACGAGCTACCCAGGTTACTAGTTTGATGAAGATCCGTTTCGCTTCTGGGGTCTCCCGTAAAGCGGCACAGAATTCTTGGGACGAAGTTGCTTGCATGACCGCCGTTCGAGCGTCTGCCGTAACACCGCAGTCACGGCGGACGGCTTCGCCATACAAGCGCAATGCAAGAGCCGGCTCACGGTTGAGGTCACCATTGAGAGCCACTGAACCGTTAACCAGGCGCAACCCGTTGCGGAGGTCCGTCTCACGCACGCGTCGGGTCGATGGCGGTGCTGCCCGCATGAACATCGTATCTCGTGCCTGTGTGAGCACTCGCGCGTGGCGGTAGTAGTCACTCATGAAGCGTTCCACATCTGGCGCGCTCGATCCGTAACCCAAAGCTTCGGCTACCTGCTCCTGACGTTCGAAACTCAACCGATCGTTCCTTCTGCCCGATAGCACATGCAACAGGTTTCTGACCCGCCACTGGAACTGGGAAGCGCGCTCTATCGGTTCCCATTCGCGCTCGATCAACACTCCGTGCCCTACCAACTCTCTTGGCCCGTCCACACGGTACCTGGCACGCGCGATCCAATGCACTACGTCGTAGTCACGCATACCCCCAGCGCCGTTGCGAACGTCGGGCTCGAGCAGATACACGCTTCCACCATAGCGTTCAATCCGCTCATCGACTCGGGTCCGTAGCGCATCGAGAAAATGCTGAATGCGATCGATTGCGAACAGCGTGCCGTAGGCCTTCTCTGTGAGGCGCCCTACCAAGCCATCATCACCGGCAATTGGACGCCAATCGAGCAGGCTCGTTGCCGTTGGTAGATCAGTTCTTGCGAGTTCTATGACCTGAGGGATAGTGACGCCCTGGTGGCCAATTGCCACGCCTGCGTCCCACAACGGATATAGGAGCGCCTCGGATAGCCCTAGAGCCTCACGCTCAGCTTCGGCCAAGATCCGTATGTCGAGATCGCTGTGATAAGACAGCGAGCGTCGTCCATAACTTCCAACAGCGCCAATAGAGATCCCGGAGCTCGCCCTACCTCCCGCGCGCATGCAGCTGATTGCGAGAAAGAGCGACGACAATACTCCATCGATCGCCCTCGAGAACGATCGGCCGGGAGTCTCGTCGGAGCAGAGAATTTCACCGCGAATCCCTGCCGCCATGATTCCGCGGTGTCGCTCCAAGTAGGTCCGAATCTCTGAGGCTAGTCGCGATGAATCCGACGGGGGTACGAACGACGAAGGCCCTGGTTGGTGGAAGACTGTGACTCCTTCAGACACTTGGTCCATTCCTTATAGTTCACTGGTCACCAAGCGCCAGGCGCCGGCCGGCGTGCTATGGTCCAGCTCATGAAGCTGTCTCGATGGGTCTTTGGTGCGTGGGTTCTAGCTGTTGTGGGCTGGCAGGGCCATACCGAAGCAACGGTGGTTCGTGCCATGCCGCTCTCCGAGCTTGTGTCCATGAGCGAATGGGTGGTCGTGGCGCAAGTGCAATCCTCGCGAAGCCATTACGAAACAATTGGGGGAACGCGGAGAATGGTGACGGATACGACCCTGACAGTGCAGGAAGCCTTGACGCCCAATCGGTCGAGCTCTGACCTCGAAACGACGAGTGTCGTCGTTCGAACACTGGGCGGCACGGTGGGCGACGTGGCACAGCTCGTTCCCGGCGAGGCGGTGCTCACTAAAGGCTCTAGCCACTTGTTGTTCCTCGACGAAGCGCGTGGAGACCGAATCTTTCGTGTAGCCGCCATGGCTCAGGGGCAGTATCCCATCAGCACGGATGCCAAGGGACTCCGCACCTTGCGTCCGAGCCCTGGGCTAGACGTTGTCGTCAACCCGACGCAGAGCGCCGTGGCCGCCCTTGCGGGGCGCACCGTCGAGCAGGCGCACGCCCTCGTGACCAATGTTAGGAAGGTACCATGAAGTCGTGGCTCACGGCTTTGAGTGCTTTTGCGCTAATTGGTTTACCCTCTGTCGCTCTTGCTTGGTGCCGCACGACCACCTGTGCTGCTTCGGACACGAGTGCAGAGGAGTGTCAACCAGGGCTAGTCGTAGAGGGCTGCCAAAAGGCGGGCAATCCGCTATTTTGGCCCAAGCCCTGCGTGTCTTTTTCGGTGCAGCGCGACGGGTCGCCCAGCTCGAAGATTACCGCAGACCAGCTTGAGGAAGTTGTTCGAACAAGCTTCGACAACTGGCAAAACGCCGAATGCAACGCCGGGCAGCACCCCAATATTTCTGTCGAACGCTATCCGCAAGTGGAGTGCAAAGAGGCGCGCTACAACCAGAAAGAGCGCAATCAGAATGTCTGGTTGTTTCGTGACGACGCCTGGCCCCATGTGGGCGACGGCGATCGAACCATTGCATTAACGCTCGTGAGCTTTCATCCGAAGACGGGTGAGATTTACGATGTGGACGTCGAGCTCAATTCCTTCCAAAGGAAGTTCACGCTAAATCCGGTGAGCGTCGAATCGCAGGGCGACGACCTCTATAGCGTCGCGCAACACGAATCGGGTCACTTCCTGGGGCTGGCACATTCAAGTGACGGTGAGTCCACGATGTGGTCCAACTACAATGGCAGTGCAGATATGCAGACTCTCGAGCGTGACGACGCCGATGGCATCTGTGCTGCCTACCCGCCCACGGGTGTGGTGGACGCTGCCTGCGACGCCGAACCCCGGCATGGGTTTTCAACCAAGTGCGCGGAGCCACAGGACAGCTGTTCGTTGGTGGCCGGGCGCGTCCGCCCTGGCCCGTTGGTTCCGTGGCTGTTCCTTGCGACGCTCGGGTTGATGACGGTTCGCTCTTCCAACCGGTTACGCCGACAATTGCGGCGATAGCGGCTGAAGTCCGGTTGCGGCAATCAGCTCGTCATCGGACCCCACGGGTGGGTTGGGAGTGGTGAGCAACTGCTCGCCGTAGAAGATGCTGTTAGCCCCCGCGTAGAGGCACAGGATCTGCCCTTCGCGCCCGAGTTGTTCACGACCTGCCGCCAATCGAACCCGCGACGTTGGCAGCACGATCCGGGTCGTCGCAATCATGCGAGCCACGTCAATCGGGTCGAGCTTCGGAACACTCTCGAGTGGTGTGCCTGGGATGGCAACCAAGTTGTTGATTGGAACACTCTCGGGGTGTGGCTGCAAGAGGCTGAGTTCGAGCAGCATTCGACAGCGGTCGTCCAGCGACTCTCCCATGCCGATGATGCCACCACAGCAGATTCCAATGCCTGCCTTCCGGACGCGACCTAGGGTTTCGAGACGTTGATCAAAGGTACGGGTCGTAACGATGTTTGGGTAATGCTCTCGCGACGTGTCGATGTTGTGGTTGTACGAATCGAGCCCGGCTTGCTTGAGTCGTATCGCCTGCTCTTCCGTCAGCATGCCCAGCGTGACACAGGCCTCAAGTCCTTCCGCTTTGACTCCTCGGATCATCTCGAGCACCTTCTCGAACGCCGGCCCGTCTTTAACTGCTCGCCAAGCGGCCCCCATGCAGAAGCGTGTTGCACCATGCTGCTTAGCGCGACGGGCGGCCGCAACCACGGCTTGAACATCGAGCATCGCCTGAGGTTGAACAGGACTCTTGTGGTGACGGGAAGACTGCGCGCAATAGCCGCAATCCTCGGGGCAACCGCCCGTTTTGACGCTCAACAACGTGCACAACTGTAGATCGTTATCTGGGAAATGCGCGGTGTGCACGGCGCGTGCGCGATCGAGCAAGGTGAACAGCGGTAGCTGATGAAGGTCGCGGATCTGTTCCAGCGTCCAGTCGTGACGAACATAATTCGACATGGCGCGACCCCTCTAGCGCGCGCGCGCGCGGCGTGCCAGACCCGAGTTTGGCCAAAGACGAATGGGGTGCAGAGGCGCCAATCCTGCGCCTATTGCCGTTCAGAACGCAAGATACGGACGAGCCGTCTCCTCGCTGACCACGGCGACGCGAACGAGCTCACAAACTGCCATTTCGAACGTCTGCATACCGTAGAGGTCGGCCCCCTGCTCCATCAGCTCTTTCAGGGGAGGGTTGCCCTGAGGCCGCTTGATGGATTCACGAACGCTCCCGGTGCCAACCAGTACCTCGCTCGCTAGGGCCAAAGCGGAGCCGTCCGCGCGAGGCAATAGCCGCTGCGCAAAGATCCCCTGGAGCACGTCTCCGAATCGCTCGCGGACGTCTTCGCTCGGACCTTTGGAGAGAGCTATCACGCGGTTCACTGTGCGTTGTACATCCGGGGTGTGCAGCGTGGACAGCACAAGGTGTCCAGTCTCCGCAGCCTTTAGCGCAAATTCCATGCTCTCCGGGTCCCGGATCTCTCCCACCACGATGACGTCGGCGTTCTGCCGCATGGCAGCGCGTAGTGCATCGGCGTAACTCGCCGTGTCAACCCCGATCTCCCGTTGACTGATTGAGCAGCGGTCGTCCGTATGGAGGTATTCGATTGGGTCTTCTATCGTGACTACGTGACGAGCCATCGAGTGGTTCATGTGATCGACGATGGCAGCGAGCGTCGTGGTCTTCCCTTGCCCGGCGGCCCCGACGCAGAGCACGAGCCCGCGGTCCTTCTGCGCAAGCTGAAGCCATGCTGGCGGCGTGTTCAGTAGCGAGAGCTTCGGGATCTCGTGCGGGATGACACGGAGGCTGATTGCTAGACTACTCCGCTGTCGATAGATGTGTACCCGGAACCTAGCGCAGCCAGCAAGGTCATAGGAGCAGTCGTACTCGCGCAGACACTCAAGGCTGGGCGCGATTGAGTCTTTACGCGAACCCAGCAGTTGCCGTGCGATCACCTCCGTGGATTCGGCTCCAAGCCTCTCTAGTCGGAAGTAGACGAGATTGCCGTGCACACGCGCCGCTGGCCGTTGACCAACCTTCAGGTGGACGTCACTCGCGCCAGCGGCTACTGACTTTCGCAGGATCTGATGGAGCGACTCTTCGGAGTGATAAGGATTAGGCGGTTGGGATGGGCTGATGCTGTCCACGGCTGCCTCAGGATCGAAGGGCCTGCCCGTCCGAGCTCCGGCGGGGCTTGAATGATAACTGGCAAGGTAGCTCCCACTCGGTCCGGCGCGAAGACCATTGCGGCCGCGCGCGGCCAGGAAAGCAGGGCGAAAGAAAATTGCGTAGCGGCCATTTGGCCGCTACAAGTTTGTGTTGCACCGCTTCGCCGCTGTAGGTAAACAAGGCGCCCTTCGCGGCATTGAACTGCTGCGGTTTGCCCAGGTAGCTCAGTTGGTAGAGCAGTGGACTGAAAATCCACGTGTGGGCGGTTCGATTCCGTCCCTGGGCACTAGTGCCGCTCGCCAAAAGTCTGGGCGCCTTTTGGCGCCGCTGCGCGGAGCGGCTTCGCCGCTGCGGCCCTCCTCGTTTTCTCGGGGTTTCACCCCGAACCCCGCGGTCGCTGCGCCCG
>JBLNFG010001183.1:0-5486 GCA_050263495.1 Myxococcales bacterium
ATCGCCGCAGTCGCCAGCGTCGGACGGCGGGGATGCCTAATCGCGCAGCGCCTAGACTTTCGCACTGATTCTCTCGCAGTCGCCAGCGTCGGACGGCGGGAATGCCCTAATTGCGCGGTGCCTCGACTTTCGCACTGATTCTCTCGCAGTCGCCACCCTTTGAGGCATCCGTAGTGTGACGGCTCGGCGCGAGCAGTCGACGTGCCCGCGCCGAACCAAACAAAAATGCCTGAATATTCTCCTGACCGATGTAGAGAATCACACTAGCCATGTCGATTTGTGTATTGATGCTGTGAGCAACCCGCGACCGAACCTCGGCTTACGCTCACGTCCAGTCGTCTCGTTCCTGGGGCCCTCAGTGGATGCCGTCGGTGCTTGTTGATGCGGGCACTGCATCTCTCCGTGGAAGGCTTCACTGACGCCACACTCCCGTTACGGGTCGCCCAAACCCAATGCACTATGCGAATTGCTGCTACCCCTCAGAAGATCCCGACGCTCGAGTGACTCCGCTGCGTCAAGGGCGTCATCACCAACACCAACGGTTGGAGATCCGACGGCCCCTGCTGTGATCGGTATCTCACCCTCTGGCACAGCCAGCGTGCTCGACTGGAGCCGTCGAACGTACGGGGCGGCCTTCAATGTAACCGCGATAACCGAGCGGGGCCAACTGATAGCGCGGACCGTCGTCATCTGCCCAGGCGAAGCCGTAGAGTTCGGGCTTGTAGGCGTTGATGCAATCCCACAGCGCGGCAATGGCTTGAGTGAAGTCTTTGTCTTCGAAGGGTGGCCCTTGAAACACCATCATCTTGCACGGCCCGAGCTCGAGTGTCTCGTAGCCATCAGGGATGGATCCTGCAAAATCGGTTGGTACCTCCACCCCCTGAACGTAGGTGGAAGTCCCCGTAGTTTTCAGATGCCCTGGCAACCAAAGCCCCATCGGCTCGCGAAGAGCACCTGGAATTCGGCCTAGTACCTCCCACACGTCGCAACCTACCTCCTCGCAATATTCGAAGTAGTGGTTCGCGGTGCGTGCACGTTTGACAATGAGTCTACGTGCCGGATGATCCACCACTTGAACGAAGACGGTATTCATCGTGCTTTCTATTGGCATGTTGATCTGTCCTTTCTGGCGCGCATAGTAGAAATCGCGCGCGGAAGTCGGAATGAATGGGGTTGCCTTGACTTTGGACTCGCGGAACTTGCTTGGAGTCAGTCCGAACTGCTTCGTGAACGCGCGTGTAAAGCCGTCGTGCGAGTCGAAGAGAAAATCGAACGCAACCTCGACTATCCGGGCAGAGGTCGACTCGAGACGTTCAGCAGCGTTCGAGAGCCGACGCAATCGGATGTATTCGAACGGTGTCTTGCCGGTGTACTGCTTGAACAGCCGCACGGCGTACCAGGGCGAGTAACGCGCACACTTAGCGAGATCGGAGAGAGTGATCGCCTCGGAGAGGTGGCTTTCCACATAGTCCTGCATGCGTTGAACGGCCTTCTGGGCCTCCCAGCTGTTCATTGGCAGCACCATCCTGCGCCAGGAGGTTCACCGGATCTCGACCGCTGTTGCGATTCGTCCTCCCACGATGAGAATCGTCCGAGAGCACGGGCGGGTATGCCTTTCCCAACCTTAACGGTGAGTCCGCCCGACTGGCGGGCAAGCTCTGGCCGGACAGCGGCTAAGCTACCGGCCAGAGCGAGGCACTTGTAGGGTTATTCGCCCGCTCGCCCACTGCCCATTCAAACCCCATTTCCCTTGTCGAATTGCTATTACCCTCTCTCGGAAGATTCGCGCTACTAGCCTCAGCTCCCGAGCAAGACGTTTGTGAATGACGAGTCGCCCATCGCAACACTGAACCAACCTGAGGCCGAGCGCGAGTTCTGTTCGCCGCCTTCCGGTCCACGCGTCTTGACGCTCGCACTTCGAGAACAAGTTCGACACGCCGCAGTGCACTTCATCCAGGGATTGCTCGACGCGCCAGAGAACCGCGCCCATTGGAAGACCCGACGTGACCTCGACGTCGTGGCGCGCCAACTCTGGAACGAGGGACTGGTCGTGGTCTATCGGCTGTTGTTCCTGCTCAAGCTCGAATCTAGTTCTGACGCGGCTCAGCGCTTTCGTTTCACGCAGTCCCGAACCTGGCTCTCTCGGCTTTCGCCCAGCATCGCGTTGGCGAAGCTCGTTTGTGCGGATCAGAGGTCGAGCGGGAGCGAGCCGCACCTCGTCGCTAAGCGGGTGCAAGAGTTGTTTCGGTTGTTCTGCGAAGGCGCTAACCTAGACGGCGCACCGGTGGTGGCGCTCGGCGGGAGACTCTTCGGAAAAGACGGCATACCGCTGATAGAAGCGATGCATTGGAGTGCGCCCGCGGTAACGGAGCTGCTTCGGGCATTGCTTTGGAATAACGGACACCGGGCCCCCCGTGGACACAGCGAGCGCATCGCTTACGATCGGCTTGAGGTCGAAGATCTTGGCCGCATCTACGAGTGGCTCCTCGAGTCCGAGCCCGGAATCGCGCGGGCGCCGATGTGCCGCTTGCGGCGCGGGAAACTCGAAGTCGTAGTCCCTCTAGCTCAGGGGGAAATTTATCGGAATCAGAGCAAGCGCGATGGTGTGATCACGCGTTCGGGCACGCAGTCGCGACGCACCCCCGCGCAGACAACCAAGCTCTCGTTCGTCGAGGAGATCCCTAGACACCACTTCTACTTGCGCGCTGGACTAGGGCGCAAGACGAGCGGCTCGTACTACACGCCGCATGCGTTTGTTGCCTTCTTGGTTCGAGAGACACTCGGACCTCAGGTAGCAAAACTCAGTCCTCTAGACGCCCCGAATCCGCTAGCAATTCTATCCTTGCGAGTCCTCGATCCCGCGATGGGCACGGGACACTTCCTGGTGCAAGCTTGTCGCTTCCTCGGGCAGGCGCTGTTCGACGCGATCTCGGCTCAGAGCCGAAAGACGTTCCACGCCGAGTGCGCGCCGCATCGCTTGCCGGAACGAACTGCGCCATCGGCGAACGCTAAGAGGGCGAAGCCCCAACGTCACTCACGTGAGAATTTGGCGACTGCCGAAAGCGTCGAGGCCGCGAATGATCTCTCGTCGTTGTTGAACGCACTGGACGATCCTCTAGCGCTCGCAGAGTGCCGCACACTCGTGGCAAAGTATTGCCTCTACGGGATCGACAAGAATCCGCTCGCTGTAGAGCTTGCGCGCGCCTCGATTTGGCTCGAATCCCGGGGCACGCTTCCGCTCACCTTCACGGGAAACCATCTCGTCGACGGAGACTCGGTCACGGGTCCGACACTGAAACACCTTCTCACCCTTCCCGGCTCGGGTGAACCCCTGGAGTATGACGGGCAGACTCGTCACCTCGGCCAACGCTTGCAGCAGCGACTGATGGCGCTGCACCTTGAGGAGAACACCTCCTTCCGCAATCAACTCAGGCTGCTCGCCGCGTGTTGGACCGGCGCAGTCATGCGGGGAGGCGGCGAGCGAAGTGACTCCGAATATGCACGGCTCGCAACCGCCGTTGCCGCAGACGTAGATTGTCGAGATTTGATCGACAACTCGCCGCAGCTCGAACAGCTGCTCGCAATCGGGCGCGAGGGCGTGGTGTATGAACTCGAGTTCGCGGAGGTGTTTGACTCGAGGCGAGCGGGAGGCAGCTTTGGTGGATTCGATGCAGTACTGGGAAACCCGCCCTGGGACGCGATCAAGTTCAACACCAAAGAGTTTTTGGCCAGTTTCGATCTCCGCGTACTCGAAGCGCCCACCAAGAAAGAGCGCGATCAAATCGAAACTGAGTTGACCCAGTCCACTGAAATTGCCTCGCAGTTCGCGGTCTACCAGCAAGGCTTCGAGCGTCTGAAACGCACGAATGACCGACTCTTCTCCCATCAGAAGCTCACCATTGATGGGGACTTAGCCGGGCGACAACTCGATCTTTACCGTGTCATTCTCGAACGGAGTTGTCGGGTATTGCGCCCAACCGGCTACCTGGGCTTCGTTGTGCCTAGCTCTTTTCATACTGCTGCTGGTGCCGCCGGCGTTCGCAGGCTGATCACCGAGCAGCACCGATTGTTGAAGTACCTGTCGTTCGTGAACTCACGCAAGGCATTCGACATCTCGGCTAGTGCTGAGTTTGGTTTGCTCGTCGCGGCTGGCGTCGATACTCCGAAGGCAACGGCGCTGGCGCGTTTCGGGATCGAGGATCCGGAGCTATTGACCTCACCGGAACGGCTTCGTCTACTAGAATTTCCGATTGAGTCACTGTGCAAAGGGAACCCGTATCTGTCCTTTCCTACCGCGCGCGATAGCGTCGAACTCTCGGCTCTCGTCGCGTGCCGCAGCGGGGGCAGGACGTTCGATCAATTGGCGAATGCCTTGAGCGTCGATATTCGTTCGACACCGACGAGCGTTCACATGACGCACGAAGCAAAACATTTCGTCCCACTGCAGCACCGAACTAGTGCCGCCCGCCAAAAGTCTGGCCGCCTTTTGGCGCCGCTGCGCGGGGCGGCTACGCCGCCGCGGCCCTCCTCGTTTTCTCTGGGTTTCACCCCGAACCCCGCGCCCGCTCCGCGGTCGCCTAGTGCCGCCATGGAGTCACAACAACCCTCGGCGCTACTTCCGGCGAGCGGCACTAGTTCGCGGCAGCTCGACGTACTCTTGCACGAAGGGGCTACGTTCCACCGGTTCACGGACTCTTGGGAAGCCGCGCCACGACTGGGCATCAAGCACAGCCGGCTGCTAACGAATCCGCGCTGGAGCGTTTTGGTGCAGCACTACAAACTCGTGCTCCGTGCGATTGTCGGTGGTTCCAAGGACAAGAGCATTGCCGCCCTACTGCCCCCGGGCTGTCTAGTGGCGAACAGTGCGCTCGTCGAGGGCACACCAGAAGATCGCCCGAATGCCAATGCCTTAGCGCTGCTTGGCCTCTTGAACTCGACGGTGTTCAGCTGGTTGCTCTCGTTCTATGCCGACCTAAATGTCAACCTCTTCGCGCTCAAGTATCTGCCCGTGCCGGAGCAATGCCTCCCGTCGATCTTGACGCATCACGCGCTTCGTTTGACGTGCAACCATGCCGGCTACGCTCCGCTCTGGCGCGAACAAGTGGGAGCGCAGTGGTGCGAGCTCACGCAGGCAGGCTCATGGCCGGTGCTGGCCAGTGACGAGCTTCGCTCCGCGGTTCGGGCCTCGATCGATGCCGTAGTGGCACACCTGTATGGGCTCGATCGACGTCAATACGCGCACGTGTTGGGCAACGCAAAATGCGCCTATCCGTCGTCTGCCGAACAATCTCTGGCGGCCTTCGACGAGCTCAGCACCGTTGGGCTCGTGGAATACGCGAGACGGAATGATCCGTATTGGGATGTGCCGGTCGTTACGGAGCCACCCCATCCCGCTGCGGTTCCCGACGGTACCGCGACGCACTGACCACAAGCATCCAACTCTGCGAGGTGCGACGCGACGGTGCTCGATGCTGCGACGCGACGGT
>JBLNFG010001184.1:0-3343 GCA_050263495.1 Myxococcales bacterium
GGCGCGACGAACTGCGATGTATCGAGTGGCGGCGCGACGTTGGCAATTGGCGGCGCGACGTTGGCAATTGGCGGCGCGACGGGAGGCGGCGCGACGAACTGCGAAGTACCGAGTGGCGGCGCACTCGCGACGTGAGGCGGCGCGCTCGCGCGAGGCGGCGCGACGTATCCTGATGGAGGCGCGACGTTGGCAATTGGCGGCGCGACGAACTGCGATGTACCGAGTGGCGGCGCACTCGCGACGGGAGGCGGCGCGACGTTGGCAATTGGCGGCGCGGTGGGTGGTGGCTCGGCTGAAGTGAGTGAGTAGATGGGAGCGGGCACCACTCGCTCGTACGATTGTGCAGGCGCATACCCCGCAACAGCAGGCGCCGGCGGCGGCGGGGATTCTGGAGGATACGGCGAGAAACCCACCGGCTCGATTGAATAAGAAACGTGTGGCACGAGCGGTGGCGGGGGAACGTTCGCGCTAGCTCCGAAACCCGAGCCAGAGGGTGGCGGTGGTGGCGATTGTATGACGACGGCGGGCGGCGGGCCCAGAGGGCGTTCGTAGCTCGAACGAGCAGGCAATGGTTCGATTGAATAGGTCGCTGTCGGCTGAATAGCGGCTCCTGTTACCGACGGCTTTGGAAGTACGACGGGCTCGTAATACTGGGCTTCGAACGCGATAATCCGCGCCGGAACGATCGACATCGGCTCAGCCCCAGGGGCTGCGGGCCGCGTGAATTCTCGATTCCTCGGATCAGGAGCCACGAGTCGTCCTATTCCCGCGATCTAGTTGGGGTAGTGCCACCGCTGCTGCCTCCCTCACGAACTCTCGAATCCTCTCGAGACTCGCATTGTTGCTTGGCGGTGAGCACTTCTCAACCTAGTCGTTGATTCTGGGTGTTGCCACCGAGACGGTTGTTCTAGTTTTGGTTAGTTCGGCGCGGGCCAGCGGACTTCTCGAATCCGCGTCTCGATCGTGTCCCAGCCCTGTCCGCCACACACGATCCCCTGCATGTCTGCGCCTGACGAATCTGACTGAGGCGCGGAACGGTTTGGGAGCGGGACGCAAGTTTATCAAGTGCGACTCGCGCCCGCGTCGTTGGAGGCCGTGAGCCGGCCACGCGCGGTCGACCCGCGGCTCTCCCATCTCGTGGTCCTAAGTAGGACGAATCCAGGAATGGCGGGGCACGCCAGCCCAAGGGTGTTCGAAGATCGAGGCAAAATAGTATCCAAATCGGTCCGGTGAAATGGCGTGGAAAACGCTGCATCGCGCGGCCTGACGTTATCGCACGGAAAAAAGTATCGGGGCCTTGGACTCCGCCTACCTCCGTGACCCTTTCCCGCCTTGCCGCACCGCGCGGGCAAGGCGCTCAACGACGAGGCGCTCTCCACTTAGGTCTTCACGCCCAACCACTTGCCCGCGCCACTGTCCCACCAAACCGCATAAATTCGGCTGCAACCGCGTGCAATCTGCATGCAGCTTACAGGACCATTGGACCCTCGGTCCCTCCGTCCCTGGGTCCTTCTCACTTGCGCTCGTCACTAGCCCCAACAAAGACGAACCCCGAACCCCAGCGTGGCCAGAGTCGACGAGCGTCGCTCGGCCGGTCCCGAGAGCTGCGCGACAGCCGGCGCGGGGGCACGGCGGCGCTCTTCCGCGTTGGACGCTGAGGTTGGGGCGGCTCTTCCGCGTCGAGCATTCGGCCTGCGTGTACGGGAACCGTGGTCCACGTTCTGGCACCTGAGGCTCGCGAGGTACGACGCGTCCGCTTATCCAAGCGGTAGTGCCGACTCTCCGCTGCGATGTAACGCGTCGGTGCTTTGGTTCAGCCGCCTCCGCAGATGGAGGTTGTGACGGCCCCGATGACGCCACACAGGCTCGCGAGGTACGACGCGTCCGCTTATCCAAGCGGCAGTGCCGACTCTCCGCTGCGATGTACCCGTGCCGGTGCTTTGGCTCAGCCGCCTCCGCAGATGGAGGTTGTGACGGCCCCGATGACGCCACACAGGCGCACGCTCATGCCCGACGTGGTGCAATCGGGTTGCCGCGATGAGGGGAGACGTGTGCGTGTTCGGCGGTACCGCGACGGGCAGACAAAAAATAAACCGGACGAGTGCCGTGGAGCAGTCGTCCGGTTTTGGGTGTGAGAGGTCCGTGAGTTAGGCGGGCACGGCGTTCGCCGCTGCAACACCCGCCTTGCGACGGCGCTCCTCGAGCTCGCTCGCCATGTCCAACGTGGCTTTCTTGTTGAGCTTGTATGCCACGAGCAACCCCGTGCAGATGGCGAACAAGATGCCGACCACGATGCTACTGCAAGCGCGGTATCCCGCGATCGCGTTCGGCGCCGCGGGTTGGGTTGTCTCGTAATCGAAGATTCCAGACATGATCCAGAGGAATGAGGCCGAGCCCACCGCGAGACCCGCCTTGAGGGCAAAGCCAATCGTTGCGAATACGATGCCCGTGAAACGGCGCCCAGTCTGCCATTCCGAATAATCGGCGACATCCGCGAAGATGGCCCAGATCAGCGGAATTGTCGGCGCGTATAGCACGGCACCGGTGATGGTTAGCAGGATCATTCCCAGCGTACTCGTCGGACTGAGCAGATAGAAGGCAAAGCCGTTGATTGCCGAAAGACCGAACCCAACCACTGCGACGGCTTTCTTACCGAAGCGAGCGGCCAAGGAGGGCGAGAGCAAGAGCACCGTGATGGTGACGGCCGTACCAAGGATGTTGATGATGCTGTTGAATACGTCCGCTACGTTCGAGGCGCCGAGATCAGCGCGCGTCCCGTGCACCTGATAGCCGATGACCTCGAGGAATCCACCGTCGGGTGCTCCTGCCGCAGGAACGAGCCCAAGTCCGTCGAGGAAATCGAACATCGCCGCCTTGTCGGCATAGTGATGGTAGTAGTTGTAGAGCGCACCGCCGCGGAATGACAGGATCGCGAAATGGACGAGTGTCATGAGCACCATGACGATCCACGGCGCGTTCTTGACCAGGTCACGGAAATCCTGTGCTGGCGACGACTTCTCTTGGCTGACCGGCTTAATCCGTTCGCGGGTGGAGAAGAAGGTGATCATGAAGAGCACCAAGCAGACCACGGCCCAGAGCGTCATCGTCATCTGCCAACCGTGCTGACGATCGTGCCCGATCGAGAACTTTGCGACGAGTGGGAGCGTGAACCCACCCACGATGAATTGGGCAACGTTTACCGCGATGAAGCGGAACGAGTTCAGTTTGGCGCGCTCGTTCAGATCGGACGTGATGACTCCGCCCAGTGCCGAGTACGGCATGTTGTTCATCGAGTACAACGTCATCAACAACGAGTTGGTGATCGTCGCATAAGCGATCAACA
>JBLNFG010001185.1:0-3033 GCA_050263495.1 Myxococcales bacterium
GGCAAGGAACGCCGCACGGCTCTCCTCGCTCAAGGAACGCACGGGCAGATCGTCGAGTCTTAGCTCCCATTCGATGCGTGCGCGACAGTTCCTATTCTCGCAGCCGACCGCAAAGGCGTACTCGGGCCCGTAAGAGAGGATTCGGATTTGGATCAGCGCGAAGAACCTGTCGCCTTGCAGGACACGACTGAAGTCCATGCTGTTACCGAAAGCATACGGGCCCGAATCGATCGTCTCCAGCCAGCACGCAGCGAGGATTTGTTCCACTTGCCCGCCCGTCTTGGCGAGCTTTCTGTCGGCGAGAATGCGCTCTTCACGGACCTTCATTCCGCGAATGCTTCCGGTGAGGCCCGAGGGGCATACGATGGTGGTCATGGGTTATCTCGAGGTTGGTGGGGGTGGCAGTTGCCTTGGTCACGGTTAGGAAAGTTCGAAGTAGTCGTAGGTGAGCGTTACGGACTCGATGACGTTCTCGTCACTCTCGTTGTCCCATTCGCCCGCAACGAACTTCGTCGGCCAGGCGCCGTTCAGCGTCCAACGGCGAAGCGTTCTGCCGTCGCGATCTTGTTGCACGATGTCGAGGTTGCGCTTGTAGTCCGGGTCAACCAAGCCAATGCCGCTTGAGGCCCTTGCGACGTCCTCAAACCACTTGAACAAGTCTTCGTCAGAAGTCGCGCCGCGTTCGAGCGTCACGTCCGCGAATGTCAGTCGACCTGGAGACTTATTTGGGATGATTACTCCCCCCTCGTAGTGTTCGATCTTGGCGACCTCCACAGATAGCTCTGAGCACTTCTGGAACGCGGCTGATTTTACGTCATCGCACTCAACTAAGAACTTGAACCGCTTGTGGAATGATCTGGGCTTGCCGATGATCGTCATGTCCTGTCCTTTCAGTCAGCGGTCGCAGCTAGTTCTGCATCGAGCGCCCTAGTGTCTTGCGCAATTCTCAAAATCAAGAACTCGGCAGGCTTATTCGTAGCGAGGCCAACGCGCGCGATGAGTTTACCCGCGAACACCACACTCGGCGGATTGAGCGAATCGGAAACGTCCACGAAGAACGCCTCGGACGGCGTAGTTGACCGAAACGCGCCGTTTCGCATTTGATTGATGAGAAAGACGGTGATGGTCCGCCGCACCTGCGCCCTTAGCGCTTCAGTGTTGTTCTTGTGTCGAGCAAACTGAAGTGCGTTGCGAAGGCTCCGCTCGATGAAGATGACGCCGCGACGCTCGGCGATGTACGGGAAGTTGCCGCTGCCCTTTAGCGTGCGGCAGCCGTCGATGTAGCGCGGAAACCCGGGCGCAGTAGTCAGAGGATTGATGCGGTGCGGGTAGACGAGATCGCGCCTTACTTCTTCGAGCGCCTCGTCCGTTTCGAAGCCGAGCACCTCGAGTAGTCGTCCCTCTTCGATCCCAGCCGGCGAGTCGTAGACACCGCCCGCACGCGCCGCATCCGTGCGAGCGAATGCGCCCGCGATGTGCCCTGAGGGCGGCACGACAATCTGGTCGGCGGATCCAAAGACGCTCTTCTTCGGGTTGAGCACCTTGATGCGCGGCCAATAGATAGCAGCGTGCGCGCTCGAGCTCTCGAGTGCTGCGGTGGTGCTCACATACGTAACAATCTGGGTCGCGCTCTGTGCTGCAGGCGGGTCAAGGATCGCGAACACCATCCCATCGCGCACGACTTCACAGTACGCGATCATCGCCGAGTGCACTGCAGGGGTCGCTCGACCCGGCACGAGCAAGAGCGCGAGACTCTGCACCGCATCCAGGGCGCGAAGACCCGTCTTTCCTGCTTCTGAGCCCGAAAAGTCCGCGTCACTGAGGTCAGCAAGACCGTCAGAGCCTCCCGTCAACGCGCTCGTACCAGTAAGCGATACGGGATTCAGTGGTGCTTGCGGCACCGTCGCCGTTACTAGCGTCGAGCCAGAAGTCGGGTGACTGACAACGGTCTCCACGTAACGAGCGGCATCGGGGTTTAGAGAGACGTTTGGGAAGGCTTCTCGGTACGTTCCTTCCTCGATGACCAAGAGATCGAAGTAGCCGGTTCTTGCATTGGACGCAGCGCGCAACTCCACCTGAAGGCGGTTGCCGTAGCTTCCTGGGGTCTTGGCTCTCACAACTAGTACGTCCGCTGTGTCGACGCGGAAACGCACTTCGCTCGCTGTGGCCGTTGCCGTTGCAGGGTTGGAAGGATCTGTGTAATGCACCGTCCGAACCACCCAGAGCTCAGAGCCGCCGTTCTGGAAGAAGCCCATCGCTGCAAGAGCCAAGTCCGAGTTTGCGGTAAAGCCGCCAAAGGTGGCTTCGTATTCGTCGAATGAGCCGCAAAGCGTTGCCACCCCGACGGGACCGCGCTCGGTGATTCCAACCGCACCCGCGACCGAGGTCGGAGCTGGTTGCACGCCACGAATCCGCGGCTCTTCCTCTTCGACGATGATCTTGGACGAAAGGAGCTCGTTACTCATGCTTGCCCTCGCTTCTTTCCAACACGCGATGTGTGTTGGGCTAGAACTGGCTCAGACCCATCCGCTGGTTGCGGAGAAGACGTTGATTCGGAATCGTCGGAGGCCGTCGCGCAGCTCGGACCTAGTGCGCCATCCATTGCAGCGGTTTCATCCACCTGTGGTCTTGGCTGCGCCTCTGGTTTTGCCGTCGCGGTTAGCTCGCCTCTGCGGATGGCGCTTACGACGTCGGTAAGCCTCAGCACCGCGTCGTCTACTTCGACACTGCTCTGGGCTGGTGACGTCAGTGAGTCAGGAACGGCGGGACTGCCCCGACGGCAATTCTCCGTACAAGCGCAGCGACCCAGGTGCTCACAGTACTCGTCGTGGTAGAGAGCAAATACCAGCATCCGGCGGGTTCGGTTGGTAAGAATTGTCGTCATCGGTCGGCTTCCCTCAGCTGATAGAATTCGAGTTCCGTGCTCGCGACCGCGCGAGCCCGATCGAGCACTTGGCCCTCATCGATGTCGAACCCCCGCACCACAAAGCCCCAGGTAAACGCCCGAATGTCTCCCTTGTTCTCGAGCTCGGT
>JBLNFG010001186.1:0-15486 GCA_050263495.1 Myxococcales bacterium
ATACGGTTGGCAAACGCGTCAACGCTCACGGGGGCGGCCTCATCAAAGAGGGCGACACGTACTACATGCACGGGGAGTCCTTCGTGAGCACGACGTCGGATAACAACTTCAACGGCTTTTCCATGTACTCGTCCAAGGATCTAGCGACTTGGAAAAACGAGGGCATCATTCTCCCGCAGCAAGCGAGCGGGGAACTAGGTCCCAACCGTAAGGGAGAGCGTCCGCACATCATCAAATGCCCGAGCACGGGAGAGTTCGTGCTTTACGCGCATGCTGCATCAGAGGATTATCAGACGGACAAAGAGGTCGTGTATGCCACGTCACCAACCGTCAACGGCAAGTACACGTACAAGGGGCCCCTGACGAACTCGAGCGGGACCACGGCGGCGCACAGCGACATGAGTGCACTCGCTGACGGCGATGCTGCCTATGTCTTCACCGAGAGCGGGCACGTCTACACACTTGCCAACGATTGCCATAGTTGGCTTTCAGACAAGACCTACTCAGCCGTCAACGGTGACTCAGGCGGCTCTGAATCGCCTACCGTGTTCAAGGCTGGCAATACCTACTACTGGATTGGGTCTTACAAAACGGGCTGGCGCGCTAACAACAACTTCTATTCAACGGCGCCGGCCATCACCGGACCTTGGACATTCCAAGGCTTCATCGCCCCGGTTGTGGATACGAGCACGACGAAGCCCGCGGATTCGCCCAATCCCCCCAAATGGATCTCCGCCGAAAGAACCTGGCTCTCGCAGAGCACGTGGGTTACCCCAGTCGTGGGTTGCGAGGGAACGGTCTACGTATTTTGGGGCGACCATTGGTACGGCACCCAAGATACGAGCAACCCAGGTAGACACAACGATCTAGCGACTTACGTGTTCCAGCCCTTAGTCTTCAACGGCACGAAAATCTCCATGCCCACCTACTTATCCACTTGGAAACTCGACGTTGGCAAGGGCACCTGGTCGCAATAGAACGTGACGGAAGAGTGGGGTGCGCTGTCACTCATCGAACGGAATCACTGCTCCGCGCGCACGCGCGCGGAGCGCACACCAAAACTGGGCGAACTCAGGTCACTGTCCCTCGCGCTCGCTCGCGAGGAACGGACTTCATGGCTGATGCATCGCTCGCGGCGGCCCTCACTGGGTCGCGCCTACGGCAGCGCCCTGCACTCTACGATGACGTCGCAGGAGCAGCAGTATCATGAGGATAGCTCCCGCAAATCGGCCTCTGCGTAGCGTCAAATCGACGACGCGGCAGCCGCACCCATCCGCGTCTTGAGGGGTTGGCCGAGCCCAACATTGCCTCCCTTCGCGCCGAGGTTAGGCGCGCTACCGAGCGCAACCTGTCCCCCCAAGCTGACGTCTTCGCTACCGCTTGGGGCCATGCCACCCGAATTGCTGCCGTCTTGTGTGGTGCCAGTGTTCCCGCCCCTCGTAGCGGTGCCCTGGGGGCTCGCCGCGGTACCGCCGCCATCGTTCGCGGTACCACCGGTCGCAGACTGACTGTTCGTGGTGCCGCCAGTAACGACCTTTACGCCACCGCTTGCTGCACCACCGGTCGTCGCCTTTCCGCCGGCATTGGCGGTGGTGCCACCCCGGCCAGTGCTAGCGTCACCAGCACCGTCCGTGGAAGTCGCGGCGCCGAATTCATAGGCGCCCTGATCCAGCGCCGTACCGGCGAAAGCAAGGCCAACGTCCGTGCCCTTGTCAATCATGGCGCTACCCTACCAATAGCCGGCAATCGCCGCGGTCAAAGCTCGGTCTGTGCCGAAGTCAACCTATTGCTCAAGGGAGCCACCCAGTTGTCTTCGATCAGTTGCTCCGCTGCTTGCCGGTCAAAGCAAATACCATCAGCGCGCACCGGTAAGGTCCGATGGTGACCTCCGTCAGGTCGATCGCAATGTTGCCAACAGCGCGCAGTCGCCCACTCAGAAACAGTGGAAGACCCACTTCGATGTTCTCGATGGTCGATGCCAACTTGCTCTTGGTGGTTCCGGCAGCAATATTTGCGATTTCGCCCATCGCGTCGTTCGCGTCGCGCTCGTCGATATCGTCCTCAGGAGCCATTCCAAGCATCAATTTCGCCAGCCCATTGCAGGATTCCGATGGCCCAGTGATTCCCAAGAGAACGGCACCTTCACCGGAGACAACTTGCACGAACGCTCCCAACAGCTCTTCTGGCATTTCGTGGGTGTGACCGATTTCGGTCACGACGGCCCCATCCAAACACCGCTCGGAGAGGTGTTCGACCGACTCGAAGAACGCCTTTCTCCAACTCTGAACGTCCTTTATTCCGAGTGTCATCTACGTGCTCCTCACCAAGGCGGCTGCTCTTTCCAGCGGCACCGCGGACGGTATCGAGTACGGCTAGGTTTTCGGTCAGAATAGGCTTGCTGGCTCAGATTTGGCTTTTCAGAGGTAACGGAGAGTGCGAGCCACGCAGAGGTTCGGTAACCTCTGCGCAGGAGTCGGCGGGAGTGCGCGCATGTCCGGATAGCACTGGCCCTAAGCCGGCGATTGCCGGGGTGGGTCTTTGGACGTGGCGCTAATGGCACGTGGAGCGTTGGCCGTAGCGAAGCCTGAATACCGGTACATATGGCGCACGAACCCTTTGGTGTCGCGAGAGGTCCAACCGACGTTGTGAAACGAGCCGAGCTGCCGCCGCGGGCAGCGTTCGCGCTCGAGGACATCCAGCGGATTTGCTCGTCGATGTTCGACTTGACCATTTCGGTGAGCGGTCATCCTTCACCCTTTGTCACCGAAGGTCTCGTTTTTGGAGCTTACCTCAGCCTGATTGGCGAATCTGGCAGCTGGGAAATCGCGCTATTTGGTGACGATGAGGGGTGCTCGGGGCTCGCCAAAGTCATCTACGCGATGGAAGAACACCAGAGACCTGCGCCGGAAGACATCGTCGACGCGATGGGCGAGTTGGTCAATATGGTATCTGGCGCGATGAAGGCGCGCCTGGATAAGCTCGAGCACGAGCGTTTGACCATCGGCGTCCCAATGTTCCAAGTAAGCCGCGCTGACTGCGAGAAGTACAAGACTCGAGTCATTCCGCTCATCAGTCAGCATCTAGTGTCGCCGAGGTTTGGCGGTAAGCTGTGCCTGGTATGGAGTGAGCGAACGCCAATCGCCTTGTTACGGGAAGCCCGTGCCTGCATCGGTTCGACAACGGACAAACTGGCTCTCGGAAGTGGCCTTTCCGCACTGAATGAGCTTTGGGAGATCGTTGCAGACCGGACCACGCCGGAGAACGCTGCCGCGATCCTCCTGTGTCAGGGAATGCTTACCGACATCATCAACGACCAAGGGACCCCCTCGAAGTCCTACGTTGAAGAGGTCATTGACGAGCTGAGCAAGGTACTGGCAGAGGACTGGCTGCTGCCGCTTCAGATGCCCGAGTGGCCATCGCGGGCCGGCGTTACGACTGGCGACGCAAAGCCTCCACAAGTGGCAGTGGAACGTGACGCCGAGACCATTGAGATGTTGAACGAGTTCGTGCTCGAGAGTCTGGACGGGCTCGAGAAATGCGACGAACTCTTGGTGCAGATCGAGCAAGGTCGGGCGACAGCGGAATCAATCGCCGCGCTGTTCCGGCAATTTCATACGATCAAAGGGGTCTCCAGTTTTCACGACCTACCGGACGTTGAGCATCTAGCACACTCGACCGAGAGTCTTCTTGCCGCGGTGCGTGACGGAAAGTTCGCGCTTGAGCACCAGGCGATTGACCTCGTATTCGAGGCAACGTCGCTCATGTCCCGCATGATGGGCCGCATTCGGGCCGCTATTGTGTGCAACCTATCATTCCCGGTTTCCACGTCCGCTCGGGCACTTCGTGAGAAGCTCGAGGCCTTCCTTCGCGGCGAAGTCGTCGACACAGCCGGATTCCGCCGGCATGGGGCATCGGAAGAGGAAACTCCGACCGAAGACGCAACGCAGAAAGCAGCGGTCAAAGAGACGGTGAAGATAGACGTAGGGCTACTCGCCGAGCTAGATGCCCTACTCTCCCAATTTGATGCGCCCTTGCATCTACTCCAAGCTATAGGGGATCGCTCGCAAGAGCTGAGCAATGCTTATGGAGCGGTGCTCGAACTGAAGCGACAGGCTCAGTCGCTCGCGACCAGAATGCGGATGGTACCGCTGCATCCGCTGTTCCAGAAGATGACGCGAATGGTCCGGGATCTCTCGAAGAGGACGGAGAAACTAGCGCACCTCACCTTGGAAGGGGACGACGCGCGCGTCGAGCGCTCGATCGCCGAGAAGCTGAATGGTCCGCTGGTGCATATGTTGCGCAACGCCGTAGACCATGGTCTAGAGAACGCTCATGATCGGCGTGCCGCTGGCAAGCCGCTGATCGGTCAGATCCGTCTTTCGGCGCGGCTAGGTGAAGGGCACGTGATCATCGAGATCGCGGATGACGGTAAAGGATTGGACGCTGACGCAATCTGGAACAAGGCCGTTGCGAGAGGGTTGCTGGAGCCGGAGTTCCGCCCAGACGACAGCAGACTGTACTCGCTGATATTCGAGCCTGGCTTCTCAACCGCTCGAGAAGTGACAGCCATTTCCGGGCGCGGTGTCGGCATGGATGTGGTCCGGCGTGAGATCGAGGCGCTCGGGGGCCGTATCGATATCGAATCAGTCAAGGGTAAGGGCAGTCTGTTTCGTGTGACGTTGCCGCAGGCGTAGCCCGGGAGGCTCGCACCACCCCGACGGTGGCATCATCCAGGCCCGATACGTTTCGAATACCCGATGGGCAGGCCCCGCCCAATACGATTGGAGCGTGCCCGAGCGAAACCCTTCCATCCTAGTCACGGAATCTTCGGGGGGACTTTGTCGGCGCTTTGTCGAAGCCCAAAGCCTCGACCCATGCGGTTCAAACGGGCGCGTGAACCTCGACTGTGACGTGGACCAAGTCGGTGTGTTCGGCCAAAAGCTGCCGGTAGTACGCTGGCGGTCGAGGCTTCGCGGCAACGACGGACACGATGGCGGCGAGGTGCTCGGGACCGACACGCCAAACGTGCAGATCTGCCACTTTGTCACCGCTTTGAGCTTCGATGGATTGCCGGATTTGGCCTCGATGCTCTTGCGAGACTTCTCCGTCGAGAAGGACGGCGCTCGTGTCTCGAAGCAGTCCGAAGGACCACCGAGCGATGACGAGCCCACCAACGATGCCTATCGCAGGGTCCAACCAATTCCACCCGAACTCCATGCCTGCCAAGAGGGCAACGATCGCTAGGACTGAGGTCAGGGCATCCGCTAGGACATGAAGATACGCGCCGCGCAAGTTATGGTCGTGGTGATGGACGGTTCCGTGACCCTCGGCGTGCTCGTGATCATGATCATGGTTCCCGCCGAGCAGGAGTGCGCAAGCCAGGTTCACGAGGAGTCCAATCACGGCGACAGCAATCGCCTCGCCGAAGCGGATCTTCACGGGAGAAGCCAGGCGCATCACGCTCTCGGCCACGACAACGAGTGCAATGACCGCCAAACCCACGGCGCTGCCGAATCCCCCAAGGGAACCCACCTTGCCAGTGCCGAAGCTATAGCGGGGATCCGTCGCGTGGCGTCGAGCGTACACGTACGCGAACACGGTGATGCCGAGCGCCGCGGCGTGAGTCCCCATGTGCCAGCCATCGGCAAGCAGCGCCATGGACCCGAAGTACATGCCCGCGACGATCTCAGCCACCATCATGACGATGGTGACGCCGACGACCCAACGCGTCCTCCGCTCGGCCACGTTGGCTGCGCCGGACACGAAGTCGTGCGAATGAGTCCAGTTGGCCACCAGGCGATCGGTGGGTCCATCCGTTGCGTGACTACACATGTTTCCTTCCTTTCACGCCAGCGTTCGCCCGCCGACGACGCCCCGACGGCGTTACTGAGCTCTGCTCGTTCCGCACACGACGGAGCCCCTCTTCGAAGCGCCGGAGGTAATCGATAAGGCGATGCCACTCGTCGTGAGTGAAGTCGGACCAAACCCCCTCGAGATCGGCGGTAACTTGCGTGTAAGCTTCGCGGATGAGCCTCGCACCCGCTCGCGTCAGCTTCACGAGCTTGGCACGGCCGTCGTCAGGATCACTGGATCGCTCGACCCACGCCTTTCCCTCGAGTTCGTCGATAACGCGGGTGGCCTCACTCTCTGCGAGCCCAGCAACCCGCGCGAGCTCCGACATGCGCAGCTTTCCGCCCGACTCCATCAGCCCGTCCAATGCCAAAAATTGCGCTTGCGAGAGGTGCATCGCCTTGAGGACGGGCAAGTGCTGCGGATTCGTCAAGCGCCCGATGCGACTGACGAGGCGTAGCATCTGCTGGTAGTGGCTCCGTTGCTTCACACTGTAAAGCTATCGCAGATACTTTACAGTGTCAACCATTCTATCGTCGTCTACCCAACATGCGCGTCAACAAGGGTTCAGTGGCCGTGGCAAACGAGCACGCGGCGTGACTGCGACGCAAAACCCAACATGCTCAACTACTTTCGTCAACCAAGGTTCAGTAACCGTCGCAAAGCAGCGCGGTATCTGCGCCAGCGAAGTGTCGTCCGTGCAGCTGTCGTTCGAACCGGACGACCACATCGTCCGCGAAGTCCCGATCCTCCACCAAAGGGTTGAAGCCGCCCTTCCGGAACCGCTGGAACCGCGCTCACGCCCGCACCGACCAGGCGACTGGGAGCGGACAGTTGCTGAGCCGCGACTTCTGCGCAACACCACGAGCCACCTCTAGTTCGTGGCTCCAACGATGGCGGAGATAGATCAGACAGGATTACTGCACGGCGTGGGCTTCGCCTTCGTCATTGCGGCGCTCCACTCAGTTGCCGCAATCATTTTCCAAGTGCGTCGTCAGCGCAACGGGCGGCGCGTCCGCGTAAGGCGACCGAAACGATTCGCTGTCCGCCTAGCGCTAACGCAGATCGCACTGCTCGTTATGCTCGGGCTCACGCATCGAGCCGGGTTTTGGACGCTGTCGAGCGTCGGTGTCTCGAATCAGGTAGAACCGCTCGTTGCGTTCGCGGCGGGGTTCGGAGAGTATTTCCTGTTCGCCTGGGCGTGCAGTGCTTTCGCCGTCGGCGTTGGCGCCATGCGGGCGTATTCGACGGCTGCGCTGCGAGCAAATGCGCTGCTTCTGCAGCCCTGGCGCGCGCAACGCGCCCTCGTGCTCGGAGTGCTTAGTCTCGCCAATCCGGTCACGGAAGAGCTTTATTTCCGCGGCTTGCTAGTATACCAGTTCCACTCGCTCGGCGCGCCGCTCGGAATTGCGATTGGTTTGGGTGCCGTCGTCAGTTCGCTCAACCACGCTTACCAGGGTCGCGTTCTAGTCCTGTTTCACCTTGCGTTCTACGCGTCTGCGGTGGCGTTGTTGTACTCACCACTCGGACTATGTGGCGCAATTGGCCTGCATTTCGCCGCCGACGTCATGCCATGGCTCGGTTACCGTAAGCAACTCTCGCACTACCGTGCGATGCGCAGGCAGGCTCGGCGCGCAAAGCCGCCGCAGACGCGGAGCTGAAACCACGTGACGTCGCGCTGGCTACGTCTGTGCGTCATCGACGCGTTCGGCTCCGGTCTAGCGGCGACAAGCGCGGTCGTAGCACCCGTCGTGCTGCTTGAACGAGGTCGTCTTGCGCCGTGCTCGGGCTGACGACATTTCCGTTCGTTACGTTGTCGAACAGGATGGTCCCAATCGCCGTGGAATCCGCGTCGGTGGTCAAGACGATGAGCACGTCCTCATCTTGCACGCGGGAATTTGGGAACGCGGATCGCAACTGCGTGCGCTGCGCTTCGCCAGGTAGCTTGATGCGCCACAGTACCGCCACATCGGCCGCTCCGGGTTTGTAGTAGAGGTAGGCCCGGTCCCCTCGCCACTCGTTGCGAAAGGCCGCAACTTCCGCACCGTTCGGGAGCGAGGCCTCGACGAAATCGAGGAATAGCTCGGAGCCGAGGGTGTCCACACTGAGCAGCTCATAGCCGCTCGGGGGAGCAGGAGGATCGGCCACCACTGGGATCGCCGAAGTCCCGGTTCGTATCTCAAGAGTGGATGTCGGGGGGGCGGCATAAAGCTTTCGCACTTGCGCCATGCCTCCACTCGCGAAGGCTCGATAGACAAACATCCCGCCGACGTAATAGGGAAAGCTTCGTCGAATCGCCAACACGGGCGAGTACCCGGTGATGTTCTCTTTGAACAGCTTCTCCTGTTGAGCATAGCGCGCCTCGCGATTGAGATCCCGTTCGTCCATGCCCCAAACCGCAGACAGGAACGTGTCCTCGTGCACCGAGGCCTCACCTTCTACTACGCTCTGAAATGCAAGAGAACTATCGAGAGTCGCGCCATATTCGTCGATTAGCCGATTCAGATCATGCTCCTGATCTTGAAGCGCGTGCACGTACTCATGCGCCAGCGTGAGATTCGCGGCCCCGTTATCCGCCAATGCCCCGAAGTCTTGACGCACGAACGTAACCACGTCCGTGTCGGCATCGTAAAAGGCCGGCACGGTCTCCTTCTGCGAGTCGACGAATCCCGTGCCAGTCAGGTCGCCAATGTCGAGCAACTTCATCAGCACCAAACCGTGTTCCAGCGCGCTCAGCTGCTCGCTGCTCAGGGTTGGCTCGAGTTTATCCGCTGTCAACTCGACCCCGAATTCATCGCGTGAGATCGTGCGTGCAGCGGGCATCACCGCGCCTTGGTTGCCACGTAGACACGCCATCGTGGAGAAAATCGCCTTTTGGCAGCCGGCTGACTCAACGTTACACGCGAGGTAGGACTCGTTTTCACAGCCTGGAATCGGCCGTGGCTCGATGCTCGCCGCAGAAACCAATTGACTGGCGTCATCGTTGTCATCCGAGCATCCGAGTGCCGACAGGATGACCAACGTGACGGCGTACTTCTGATGGAGTTTGCACATGCGATTTCGCAGCTCGAGGGTTCGTTATTCTACCGGCGCAGACACGCCACACGCCTCAGCGTTCTATGGTTGGCTTACGGCGTTCGTTATGCAGGTCGTCAGTTCACCACACGTAGCCGTGTTGCAGTTCGAAAGCCGCGCCAGCGCGCTGTCGCCGTAATACATGAGGCCACCGGCACAGCCTTCCGGCGACTCAGCGTAGCCGCACTCGAAGAAATAGGTTCCGAGGGCGCCGCAAGCATCGAAGGCGGCCTGGTTTGGCGCTATCGTCAAGGCAGCTTCCTGAAAACACGTCTGCCACGAAGCTTCACTGCCGCCACTACATTGCAGATCAGCGGCAAGGCAATCCCCAATGATGTCGAGAAAGGCGGATCGGGCGTAGCTAGGGATATTGTTGCCGGATTGGCACGCCATCACACAGGATTGGGAGACCTCTTGCCCGCACGCCTTATACCACGAGCACATCGCCGAGCAGAAGTCGGCGGCTCCCTTGGCATTCGCAGAATCGTCGTCCGTACTGCACGCACTCAACAGGCCCGAAGTGAGTACCACGACCAAGCTTACACTCCCCAAAAGGCACGCGGCCAGCTTGGTACTTTGGCGAACAGGACCCGTCATGGCGCGTATGGTGCCAGAGCAAAGGCGCAGCAGCAACCCCTCGCCTTCGCTGCGCCGAAGAGGCGTACTCTACTTTCCACGGCCACCTTTTAGCCACCCCTTGCCAGTCCATTGGCCGACGACCTGATCACGCGCTGGCAAAGTGAATCGGATACGCTGCGGGCTTGGCCGCATCTCGGAACGTTCGCCCACCGACCTGGTCGTCAGCCGAGCGGAAGCTACGCTCACGTCGAGCGAATTATCGCGCACGGTCTTCAGCGAATCGAGGAGCCATAGCGCGAAGGGTGGTGATGGCGCATTGCTGTGCAAGCCAAGCGCATGGGCTTGGTCATCTGCCGCTCTCGACGGCGACGCGTCTAGATCACGTCGGTTGATGCCGGACGAGAGAATCTGGTCGCAAGCCTGTCCATTTGGTCAGCATAGGCAATCCGCACACACGCTTGCGCAATGCTAGCCGCTCCGATCTTGTCGGAATGAGCGTCGAAGTGAGGAGAAAGGTGCAAATGCAAAGTGACGCCAATTGTTCGTGATACTGTGAGATCGTGCAATCGCGGTATGGCAACCAGGTCTCACAGCAGGCGAAAACACCCGAGTTGCGTCGCGGCCCGCACTGCGTCGCGCTGCTCTTGATGCTGAGCTTGGCGTGCGCGGGCGTTCGCGCACCTAGCTCGCGCACGCAGACGTCGAATCGACGCGCGATCATGTCCTCGAATGATGTCGTACGCTATCGGCTTCTGCTGCGTGAGAACCCGGTCGATCCCGGCGAGGCGTTCCGCTGCCACGGAAGCTGTCAGTCAGAAAGCACCCCCACGGGCTACTGGGAATGCTTGGGAACTTGCCCCGGTTTTGACATCACGCCGAATGAGTACTGTTCCAATTACGAAGTGCCCCCCGTCGCTGCATGCCTCACGGTGCGGCGAATCCCGACGACCAAGGAACCCGATCCAGGTCTCGTGGTTCTGGCGGTGATCGGCAGCTTTATGTTGGTGGTCGGCGCGGCAACGCTTTGCAGCGCGTCGAGGACGCACTGCAATTATGCCTATCCATACTAGACGTCCCGCGGAGCTCGATGAACGCAGGCGGATGGGGACCAGTTGGCGTTACGCCTGCTTCGGGGTTGTGCGCGAGTCGACTTAGGAGGAGGCGCGAACTACGTGAGCGCGCCCATCAAGACCGCGATGGTGCTGAACGGGTCTGGAGCCGCTGCTAGCCACTTGTCTCGAACTTGGACTACTCGAGCGACGCAATTTCCCGGTTGACCGCGGCTACACGCTCGGTGACGAACTCGCGCACGTCCGTGAGTGCCTCCTCGAAATCGGAGCGCTCGGTGGTTGGTCCCGAACGTCGCTCTCCGGTGAGTGCGTCGGTGAGGAGCGGTTCGGCGAGTGCAGCCAAAGCGTCAATGCGGGAATGCAGATACGACTCCGAGAGGATCGACGTCATCAGTTCGCGATAGCGTGCAACGTAGGCGGCTTCGAATCGAGGAACCGCCATAATGCGCCACGCGAGCGGACGTTGGGTGCCCTCCTGCGGGTGCACCGGGGTGTAGTCGAGCTTGCGCAGATTGAAGAAGATTGAGGTCTTCGTGCCCATCTGATTGAAGTCACTCGTGAACTGTTGGAACGTGGCGTCGAGATCCCACGGAATGAACGCGAGCTTGCCCTCGCGCCGGACCTCGTACAGCCAGAAATTCTTCGGCCGTTGTGGAAAGCCGTCCCAGTTCGATATGAAATTGGACACGACCAAGTAGCTGATGAAGGTATCGAGCCTCAGGTGGCTCTCGATCCAGGTTGGGAACTCCGCGTCTGACACGCCGTTGAGCCGCTCGATGAAGGTCCGGACTACTCCATAGTCGTTCGCAATAGCAGGATCCTCGTGGTTCGTTTTCTTCGTGTAGTGTTTCGGGTACGCCGAATCGTCTGCCCCGAGGTAAGTCGTGTCGGCGAAGTACTTTTGATCTGGCTGACCCTCTGATGGCGGGAGATCGTGCGCAGCTTTGTACAAATCGCCGTCCTTGTCACCAAACATGTCCCACAGCCAATCCTTGCTGTCGGGATCCTCGTACTCGAGGTAGAGCCCCTGGGGCTCCCCATTGACCAATAGACGCACGTGTCGGGCGGAGGGCACACGCACTCCGGCAAACCGCAACAAATCGTACGCAAGCAATTGTCGAAGATGCGGAGAGAACGTGTAGTTCCACTCACGACGCTGCCGATAACGATCGTCCGAAGGGAACTTGAGCTTCCAGTTGCGACGTCCCACGGGATCGCTATCCATAAGATCCGAGAGCGCATATGCACCACGATAGTTGACCTGGATCTCGTCGTGGCGCTTGCCTTCGGAATCCACGAACGCTCCGGTTACGTCGTCGCCATAGAACGGAGCCGCATCGAGGCTCGCACGCGCCTCGTCACTGACGACGATTTCGACGCTCGGGATTGTGGTCGGCAGTGCGCTGGCGTCGAACGTCGGCTCTGCCCATCCAGCCGTTGTGCCCCCAGCACCGGTCGCGAGGTTCGAGCCCCCTATACCGGACAGTTGCGCAGTGCTACCGCCGGCATTCGTATTGGAGGTTCCACCGCTGCTCGTGCCCGTCGTGGACGGTCGACTGCCAGCAGCATTCGCGTTGGTCTGGGAAGTCGCGCCCGAGCCCGATTGAGCCGGATTTTCCCCCGAAGCGCTCTCACCGCTGCCGCATGCCGTGGACGCGAGAGCGAGAGACATCAAAACGACATGGGAGGATGCAAACCAAGCAGCACCTGGCGAGACGCGAGCACGATATTCCATGGGCAACACCAAAGAAGAAGCGTTTGCTCCAAGACGCATGAAGTCAAGACGCGACTTCGTGCCACTCGTGCCACGAGATGGTTGCGTACAGCAACGTACAGAGGACCGCTTTCATCAGGTAGCAAGAATGCAGCAAAGCTTGCATGCTTTACTGGCGTGCACTGGCGCCACTGTCGCCACTTGGCTGTCAGTTGACCAGCATGTGTACTTGAATGTCACTGTCTTCGATCGTTTGCCGCGAGCGGTGACTGGGTCATTCTCGGATCGACTAGATCCCCTGCGCGCGCAGGATGATCTGGGGTATCGAGCACCGCAACCCATCACTGGAGACGGTGGGGGTCGATACGAAATCGGAGCGGCCACGCATGTAGACTTTGCAATCGGTCGCGTCGGGTGAATCGAAGGTAATGGTGGTATCCGTGAAGATCACCTCCGAAACCGGCGTCGACGAGTACTCTTCAATCACGAAGTAAGCGATATTCTGGGCCTGGTTCTGCATGTCTATGTCATACGTAACCGTCTGGTTCGTTTGGGCATTCGTGACCGTCTGTCGCCACACAGTCCCGGAAAGCGTCAGCTCGAGCTCGAGCTTGTCACAGACATTGACGGACATTGCGGGGCCGCTGTTGCAGTCCGTATACCCGGGCACGCTGCCATTCGTATTGACGTACTGACCCGAAATCCACCAAGTAGAGTAGACGCGCGGCTGCGCGACGGGAGCGCATGCTGGGCCCCAAGTCAATACCGGTTGCAGCACACCGTTGTCTATGGGCTCGAAGTTTGCGCCATAGGGCTGGAGCCCCGGCCACAGAAAGAGCGTTCCGGTTGGGGGCGGCTTGGGCGGAACGACCATGGTCGTCTGTAGCCGCACAATCTGGCGCGGCGCTTTGGCCCAGATCGACACCGTGCCGTATCCACTGACGATCTCGGCGTGTGTCTGGGTCCCGATCTCCTCTGCCGGGGCGATGTAGCAGCCGTTCATGCTCCCGCCGTTTGGGATTCCGCCAATCGCGCTCGAGCCGCCTTTCGCGCTGGCGCCGCCCGTACTTGTCTCTCCGTTGGGTTTGCTACCGCCGGCCGTTGGCACTCCTCCGCCCCCTTGGGCTCCATTCGTAGTCGCACCGCCCGTACCTACGCGAGTCGCACCGCCCGTACCTACGCGAGTCGCACCGACTCCATCCGCATTGGTACTGTCGCGGCCACCCGATGCGCGAACGCTGCTGCTCCGTAACGCACTCCCGCCGCTGGCACTGTCAACGTCCGAGCGTGCGTCGTCCCGTGACGTGATACCGCCGCTCGCTCGGTGGCTGTCCGCGTTCGAGCGCCCGCCAATCGCCGCAACGCCACCGCTCGCAGCGCCGCCAACGGCCGTCGTTCGGACCGATGCGCCAGAGTTTCCCTCACTTCGATTCTCGCCAGAGTTCCCTCCCGCGGATGCGACGGCATCGCTCTGCCCATCGGACGTATCTGAACCAGAGCAGCCAAGAGTGAGTACGGTCGCGATCGCAGCATGCACTAGACACAACTGCAAGACAGGTCTGCAACCAGGAGAGATAGATCGCGTCATTGCAGTGAGCGCAGTGGCTAGAGCGACGGAGATCCGTTTCTTTTACGCTCACAGCCGTAAATTCGTGCAGGATCAGCAGCTCATCGGAGGATTTCGATAGCACTCTGCTTGGAAGCTTACGCTAGAGCGATTGCCGGGAGCGTCACGCTGCATCTCTCTCGACGGCGCCACCAGCTTTGTCGGCGTCCTCTGGGGCGTCGCGGGCCTTCGATTCGTACCAGCGCTGGCGGTCATGTCGTTTATGGTCGCTTTGATCGTCGCCGTGCACCACGAACGAGCAATCCAAGCGCCAGGATGAGGGCGCCGGAAGTTGGTGCGGGTGACGCTCGACCTAATCGGCAGCTGCAAGCGCCTGTGTCCGTTGAACCGCTGAGTACGGCGTTCGCATCGTCGGAGTGAAGGCCGTCGCTGCTGCCGGTCGCGCCACTTGCCGGGATTTGTCCACCACTCGTACGCGTGAGTCCAGTAGCGCCAGCACCACCACTGCTACGCGCAGCCATGGATCCGCCAGAGGATGAGGCACCTCCTCGGGCGCTCGATCCCTCTGGTAGAGATGCACTGCCCGCAGAAATGCCGCTTCCGAGGTTAGTGTTTGCCGCGCGTCCACCTGAAGCCGACTCACTTGTGCCCGAACTCGCATTAGAAATCGAACCGCCTCTGCCCGCGGTGCTGCCGAGGAACTGTGCTCCTCCTCGTGAAGTCGCGCTACTCGCACCACCTGCACCTCCCGAACCCGAGCTACCTCCCGAACCCGAGCTACCTCCCAAACCCGAGAATTTCCAGTTGTTGAAGTTGAAGGTGTTGTCGCCCCCGAACACGAAGAAGAGATCCGTGATCCCCTTAGCCCCAGAGATGGGACACGTCACGCTGGTCCACGACTGCAGGCCGCCCGAGACGGGAACCGTGCAGGAGCCAACCAAGGTACCAGTCTGGCTTGCGAGGCGGATCTGAATCGTACCGCCGCTCGCCGCCGCGGCGACCCGCGCCGCAAACGACGTAGCGCCCGCGCCGAAGTCGACGTTCTTGACCTTGATGTAGTCACCGGACGAGATCGCGGTGACGTTGATCCCTCCCTCACTGCAAATTTCCGTTTCGATCCCGGACTCCCAAGCGATGCTCTCTGCCTCGTTCGCGTCGTAGGGATTGAGTGCGGTTACTGCAGACGGTCCTGCCTTGGACATCTTGAGCTGAGGGATCTTGCCGTCGGCGCCGTACGTGAACTCCTCGACGCACACGGAGCGGTGGAATCCGCCGCCTCCTGAAAGCGCCCCGTTGTGGTAGAAGAAGTAGGACTTTCCCGCGAAGTCAACGACCCCAGCGTGGTTGGTGAAACTGGCGCCCTCGGTTGGCATGATGACACCGGCGTAAGTCCATGGCCCGGTTGGCCCCGTACTCGTCGCATAGGCGATATGCTCGGAAATCGGCCCGCCCGCAAACACCATGTAGTAGCGCCCCTGACGTTTGTAGAACCACGGCCCTTCTTCGTACGAGGTTGCGCGATCCGTCTTGGTGCGCACACCGAAGCTGGCCGTCGTCATCGGCACGTGCTCCACTTGCCCCGAATACGAGATCATGTCCGGGTTCAACTTCACGTAGCAGAGGCTTGGATT
>JBLNFG010001187.1:0-2700 GCA_050263495.1 Myxococcales bacterium
TCGGCGAGAGTGTGCAGGTCGAGTTTGCGGACGGCCCTGATGCGGACATGCTGGTTCGGATCACGCGCCTAGGAGACTCGAGGGAGCTTGCGCGCATGACCACTCGCTGGATCGATTGCGTGTCAACGCCCGCGCTCAGCTCGGAGACCGGCACGGGAAGGGAGTAGCGGGCTTGGAAGGAGCGCGTCACTCCAACAATTTCGGCGGTACCCACTCTTGGTGAGCACCGCCGATCGAATCTCTCGCGTCACCCCTACCAGACATTGTCCCAGCCGGTACACGGTCTGAGAAAAGCCAGCTCGAGGTGAAGGTATTGCTAGTAACGATAGTGGTCTGACTTGTAGGGCCCTTCTTTGGCGATCCCGAGGTAAGCCGCTTGGCGATCCGTCAAGACCTCCAGCTCGACGCCTAACTTGGCGAGATGCAGGCGTGCCACCTTTTCGTCTAGCTTCTTCGGCAAGGTGTAGACCTTGCCCTTCTCGTACGTCTTAACACCCGAAATGGTGGGCTTGCCTTGCGCCGCCAGCCACAGATCAACCTGCGCGATGGTCTGATTGGTGAAAGAGTTCGACATCACGAAGCTGGGATGCCCCGTCGCGCACCCGAGATTCACCAAACGTCCCTCGGCAAGCACGATGATCGACTTGCCGTTGGGCCACACTACCTCGTGCACCTGAGGCTTGATCTCGACCCACTTGTGCTTGCGGATATTCGCGATTTCGATCTCGGAATCGAAGTGTCCGATGTTGCACACGATCGCGCGATGCTTCATCGCGTTCATGTGTTCTTCAGTGATCACGAACTCGTTGCCCGTGGTCGTGACGAAGATATCGCCACGCGGCGCAGCCTTGGCCATGGTCGTGACTTCGTAACCTTCCATGGCTGCCTGGAGTGCACAGATCGGATCGATCTCCGTGATGAGGACGCGTGCGCCCTGCCCCTTCATCGCTTGCGCACATCCCTTTCCCACGTCGCCATAACCAGCAACAACAACAATCTTGCCCGACAGCATCACGTCGGTGGCGCGCATGATTCCGTCCGGTAACGAATGGCGGCAGCCATAGAGGTTGTCGAACTTGGACTTCGTGACGGAGTCGTTGACGTTGATGGCCGGGAACAGCAGCTCGTTCTTCGCTGCCATCTGATACAGCCGATGCACGCCGGTCGTTGTCTCTTCGGACACACCACGAATGTTCTTGGCCGCCTCGGCGAAGAACCCAGGACGCTCCTTGATGGCGCGCTTCACCAGCGCATAGAGGATACGCCCCTCCTCGTGTCCAGGGTCCACATCCAGGAACGAAGCATCCTTCTCGGCTCTCACGCCCAAATGTACGAGTAGGGTCAGATCGCCCCCATCGTCGAGGATGAGGTTGGGGGTACCGCCGTCCGCCCACTGCAGGACGCGCCAAGAGTAGTCCCAATACTCGGTCAAGTTTTCACCCTTAACCGCGAACACTGGGATGCCCTGTTCGGCAATCGCGGCCGCGGCGTGATCTTGTGTGCTGAAGATATTGCAGGAGCACCAGCGAATATCCGCGCCGAGCGCCTTGAGCGTTTCGATCAACACCGCGGTTTGGATCGTCATGTGCAGCGATCCGGCAATCCGTGCGTCCTTTAGGGGTTTGCCCGCCGCGAACTCTTCGCGTGTTGCCATCAACCCAGGCATCTCGGTTTCTGCGAGATCGATTTCCTTCCGCCCAAACGCCGCTTGGGAGAGGTCACGCACTACGTAATCAGGCTTACCACTGGTTGCGGCAGGCGCTTTCTGAACACTGGACACGGATAACGACATACGGATCTCCTGAAAATGCGCTCGGACAGGCAAGTCTGAAGCACCGGGCCCCAGGCCGAGACGCCGTTCGTTTAGCACGACTCTGGGTGGGCAGACTACCCGCCCAGCAATCTTAACCGCCTAATGGCACCGAAGCCTTTGATTTTGGTCAGTCCGGCGCGGGCACGCCGCGGTGGCAGCCAACCCACGCGATAGCGCTCGCGCTGTTCGCCACGGTTGCGAACAGCACGTTTGCCGTGCGAGTCTACGCCGCGAGCAGCCCCCTAACGTTCTCACCACACACATTCATCATGGCACTCGAGAGCTTGCTGAGCGCATACGATTTCTCCCACAAGACGATCGCAATTACCGGAGGAGGCGGTGTCCTGTGCGGAGTGATGGCTAAGGCCCTGGCGATCTGTAATGCCAACGTTGTCCTGCTCGATCGCGATCTGGCAACGGCGGAAAGGGCATTGTCGCGACTTGAAGGCACCAAGGGGCAGCATCGCGCTCTATACATTGACGTGCTCGACAAGAAAGCGATCGAAACTGCCGCGCAGATGATCGTCACGGAGTACGGCCGAATCGATGGCTTGATCAATGGTGCGGGAGGGAACAACCCCAAAGCGACGACAAGCCCCCAGCAGTCGTTCTTTGACATTCCTAGTACTGCTCTCGAGTTTGTAACGAATCTGAACCTTCTCGGCACGATTCTGACCTGTCAGATCTTTGGGCGGCTTATGGTCAAACAGCAGGATGGTGTCATCCTGAATGTCTCGTCCATGAATTCGTTCCGGCCCCTCACACGAATCCCAGCCTACTCTGCGGCAAAAGCCGCAGTGAGCAACTTCACACAGTGGCTGAGCGTCCACCTAGCGCAAGAATACTCGACGCGGATTCGGGTCAACGCGATTGCTCCAGGGTTCTTT
>JBLNFG010001188.1:0-4469 GCA_050263495.1 Myxococcales bacterium
CGACTTCAGGAGCGTGACAATGGCGGTTGCCTTGTCTTTGCAGTCGCCCCAGCCACGCGACAAGGTCTGCACGGCCCGATACGGCTTGTAGCCGTACACACCGAATTCGAGCGCGACGTAACGCGTCTTGGAAACGACCCAGCCATAGACGGCCTTGACCTTTTCTACGTCGGTGGTCGCCTTTTCCGTGATGCGGCGCGCTAAGCGGCGGGTCTCTTCGTCCGAGTCGAACTGGTCCTTGACGAAGCCCCAGTACCAACTCCCCTTCGTCTGCCAAGGGTCGAAGGTCGAGGCATGAACAAACCCGGCAATCTCCGGGAAAGGCGGCATCTTGGGCTCGGGATCAATTGACGGCAGCGTCTGCGCAAAGAAGCGATCGATCCGTTCGCTGCCGGCCTCCTTGACTTCGTGTTGGAGACGGTTGCCAAGATTGGTATCGAAGTACATGCGTCGACTCTTGGGCGTGACCAAGACGTACTCTGCGTTGCTCACGGGCTCATCGGACTGCAGGTACACGACGTCACCGAAGTAGTCGGCATATTCGTTGCGCGGTACGGCATCTTCGATTCGATAGCGTAGTTCAACGACGTCCATCGGGTCGAGACGCGGGAACTGCACGTAAAAGTTGCGAGCCGAAGTGTACATCGAGACCGAGGGATCGTTGGCAGCGGCCTCGCCGCTCTCGATCGCCTCATCGGTGCGGCCGTCGGCGCGATACACTTTCGCACCCCGCAGCTGCACTACCTGCCGATCTGCCTGGTATTGGAACGCATACTGCCTCGACATGGCAGCCGCGGCATCTGTCAGAGGCTGAAACACGATCTGTCGGAACGTGCTGGAAAGGCCGTTCGGGAACACCGTCGTCACGGTCAGGTCCCGCAACGTCCGACGGTTGTAGCCATTCGAGGCAGTGTGTCGTTGCGGTAAGAACTGTTGGCTCGTCCAGGCGTAGCGCTCATCCGAAGCGTCGCGTTTGGGTTCCAGGTGTTCGACGTAATCGCGCGTGTCCTTGTCTTGCGGCACGAGCTCGAGCACACGCCGCATCAACGCGAGCTGCTCGCGACGCTGTCCGAGGCTGCCGCGCAGGTTGGCATAGCGTCGTAGCACGGGCGCATCTTCTGGAGCCAAAACCAGCGCGCGTTCGTAGGCGTCGATCGCTCGCTCGGAATCTCCCATCGCCTCGTAAGTGCGCGCCGCCAACGAGAGGGCCCAGGGACCATGCGGGCTCATCTCAAGAACCCGCCCTACCCACCACGAGGCAGCATTCTTGTCGTGCCTCGACAGCGACAGGTCGATCATGTGTCCGAGCCAGGAACCGTCATCAAAGCGCAGGTTGGCGTACCGTCGCTCGACCTCGTTCGCCTCACTGGCGCGCCCGAGTTCCCTAAGCCGCTCGGCGCGTGCGCCGAGTAGCCTCACGCTGCTTGGATTGGTCTCAAGTGCTTGTTCGAGCGACAGCAGCGCAGTGCGCGGCAGCCCCACCGAGGAGTAGAGCGAGGCGCGCTGCACCGTCGCTTCCACGTTGCCCGGATCGAACGACAACACGCGTCCGTAGGTCTCGAAGGCTAAGCTCGGATTCGGTCCGGTTCGCTCGAGCGAGGCACGGCCAAGCGTCACGCGGTAATCCTCCGCACCACGACGCTTCAATTCATCTTCCGCCTTCTTGAGCCATTCAGACCGCTTGTTTCGGTCTTCACCCAACGCGGCCGCAAGCAACAAGTGGTCGACTGTTGGTGACTTCTCCGCCGCGAGGATCGCCAAGTCGCGGGCGCGGTGTTGCGTAGGATCGTCGCCCCCCGTCAGCAGCAGGTATTCCGCGTAGTCTGCCGCAGACTCAGCAGAGGGATTCTTGCCCGCCACCGCTCGCTCGAACAGGCTGAGTGGACCTTCCACCCTGGCTCGCTGCTTGACCGCGCGCGAAGCTTGGTGCGCGGCACTTTTCTGGCTGGCAGAGTTTGGATTTGGTTTGTTCGGCGCGCGCTGCTGAACGTCCAATTGGGGCTGCGTTGCGGTTGCGCCCTTCGATTCATGCGCGATGCGTTCACGCGCCGACTCGCCCGCCTTGGGATCGTTGGTCGCTTCGAGGCTCGGATCGGGCCGCCCTTCACTGTCCGCCAGGCGCAGTGACAGCATGGGCTCCTGTTCGTCGCCGCACACCTTCACGGTGATATCGTTGTAGCCGGGCTTCAGCTCGACCGGGACCGCGTAACGGTCGACGTCGTGGTCACGATAGAACGTGTCCCGGAGCGTCGATTCGCCGTTGAAGAACAACTCGAAAGCGCCAGCCGTTCCGATCCATAAGGACATCGGGCGCGCGCGTGTGGGCTGCTTGCTCGAACGAACGAACGTGGTCACGTAGGCGCAGATCTTCTTCTGCGGGCGTAGTAGCGATCCTAGGTCGAGCCAGCCGTAGGGAAACGCATCGCGCGGTACCGAGCGCCATCGCACCGTGCGTTCCTTGCCCTGATAGGACCGCCCAAACACAATTGGCTGCCCGAATTCGAGTTCAGGGGCGTAATCCTTGTCGAGACCGGTCTTGCCCTCGTTATCGAACGGACCAACCACAAGCCATTGATTGACGTACCCAAGCGTCTGAACGCGCTGCTTGGCGCCAGCGAAGTCGCCGCGACGCGTCCGCGCGAATGCGCTCAGCAGCCCGGCGTAGACACGGGTGGGAGGCGCGAGCGTAGGTGACTTGGCGGCACCCTCGAGTGTTGCCTCGATCCTGGTCGGGTCAAAGCTGTCCCACTTGGACCAAACTCGCCGTACCGCAGCGATCTGAGCCGGATACTTCGAGGCGTACAGACGTTCGACAGCGCGCTCGAACTCGTTGGCCGGCAACGGTACGTCAGCCACCGCGAGGCCAGTAATGGTGGACCCAAGTGCCCCGAGCAGCGTTATCCATCGGTATTTCACGGTCGTCTGCGACAAGCTCTAGTCGCTTGGGTTGCACGGGGCAATCAATCGATGGCCGACCTCGGAGCACACGCTCACATCGGCCCCAAGGCCACAGCGTTGTTCGCCCCCTTGTTGGTCCTCTTGTTCGCTCCCTTGCGCAGGTAACTTGGCGTTATGCATGGACTTAGGCCCAACGCCCGCTTGATGCGTGCTCAGGGGTCATATAGAAGGGGTCGCGCTCGAACGTTAATGTCGAAGCTCTCGCGGAGCCGTTAGGGGTTTCCGAAGCCCAGCTAGCTGTGCGACCCTAGGGAGCCCGAATCAACGGAACTGTTCAAGAAGCGAAAGCCCAGGCAAGGGGCATGTCGCGGAGGCTCGGATGGTAAACCCCCAGATGGTGATGTACGAAGAGGAGTTCAACCAGATCCAAGCGGTCGTAGATCGCCTGGTGAAGGAGGCGAACGCCAAGGTCGTCTTCATCGTCGACAAGAACGGACAGCTCATCGCCGCCAGTGGTGAGGTAGACAACATCGACACGACGTCGCTCGCCTCTCTGACCGCAGGTAACATTGCGGCAACGGGCGGCATCGCGAAGCTCCTTCGCGAAAACGAATTCGCGACTCAATTCCACGAAGGAGAACGCGCAAACATCCACATCCAGTTGGTTGGCAATCGCGTCATCCTGGTGGTCATCTTCGACTCCAAGTCGAGCCTGGGCCTGGTCAGGTTGCGCGTGCGGAAAGCTAGCGACGAGCTGAATCGGGTATTCGAGGCTTTACTCGCCAAGGTACAGGAACCAGGCAGCGATTCCCCCTTCGCCGAAATCACCGACGAAGACATCGACAATCTCTTCAACGATTGAGGTACCGGGCATGAGTTTCATCAATTACATGGCCCGGGAAATCAACTGCAAGATCGTCTATTACGGTCCGGGCCTGTGCGGCAAAACCACCAACCTACAGTACATTTACGAGCGAACCAATCCCGAGGCGAAGGGCAAGATGATCAGCCTCGCCACGGAAACGGAACGCACGTTGTTCTTCGACTTCCTTCCGTTGGCGCTCGGTGAGATTCGCGGATTCAAGACGCGCTTCCACCTGTACACCGTCCCCGGTCAGGTCTTCTACGACGCGAGCCGTAAGTTGATCTTGAAGGGCGTCGACGGCGTCATCTTCGTCGCAGACAGCCAGGTCGAGCGACTGGAAGCCAATCAAGAGAGCGTGGACAATCTTCGGATCAATCTTGCCGAGCAAGGTTACTCACTCGAGAAGATCCCGTACGTCGTCCAATACAATAAGCGCGACCTACCGAACGTCGTCGAATTGGACGAATTGCGTACGTTGATCAACCCAATGAAGGTCCCCGATTTTGAAGCGGTGGCACGCACCGGCGTTGGCGTATTCGATACACTAAAAGCCGTTAGCAAGGCCGTCTTGACTGAGCTGAAGCGCGGCGGTTAGCAGGATCACGACAACTGAAGCGGGGCACTCGCCGAATTCATGCGGCGGGTGCCTTGAGTCCCATTGCAGGCGACGCCGAGGATGAGTTGGGCCCCGAGCCCGAGACCCGGC
>JBLNFG010001189.1:0-2765 GCA_050263495.1 Myxococcales bacterium
GGAGTTCGGCGCTCCGGTGCAGGCATTTGAGGTTACGGAGGACGACTTCGCGAAGTACGAAGGCGTGCTGCAGATTGGGGTACCGCCGCTTCGTATAGACATTCTTACGTCCATCGCCGGAGTGTCTACGAGACAGGCTCTTGAAGGCAGCGAGTCTTTCGAGCTTGATGGCCGCACGATTCCAGTCATTGGCATGGAAGCACTCATCGTGAACAAGCGTGCGGCGGGTCGAGAACAGGATCGCGCGGACGTAGCAGCACTGGAACGCCTTCGTCGCCCGTCCTAACCAAAGATTGAACCGAAGTGTCGCTGTCGTGTGACTTGGACCATTCCACGAGTGCAACCACGCGTCCGTCAGTCGCCGTTTCCCCTCACCTGCACCCTACAACAACCTCTTCCCCAAGATCAGCAGCACCAACGCCTTCCACTGCCGCGCATGCATTCCCGCAGCTCGCGGTAACATCGTGATTACGTCCTTTGCCGCCACACTCCACTCGAAGTCCGCCCCCATCGATGGAGAGTCGCATATCGGCAATGGCTCGTTCATCAGTCCCGCAGAGTCAATCCCGTCGCGCCCGCGAAGTGTGTCGCCGCACGACGTCTTCTCCCGCGTCTCATCGCGCCGCCGAAGTGTGTCGCCGCACGATGTCTTCTCCCGCGTCCCGTCGCGCCGCCGAAGTGTGTCGCCGCACGACGTCTTCTCCCGCGTCTCGTCGCGTTCCTCACGCGTGCCGCGCGACGCACTCGACGCTGCGTCGTCTCGACTCTGACGTCCAATCGACGCCTGAATCCCGGCAAATGCCGTTTTGGCTCGCGTCAGTGTTGCGAGCGAGAGTCCGTCGTTCTTGAGCTCGAGCACTCGGTAGATCGCCTCGAACGGCAGTAGTCCCGACGCGTAGTCATTGTCCAAGCTACTCAGGACCAAGTGCCGCAGCATGCGGCCATTGCGTCCCTCGTCCGACCACATTGCGGCAATGTCCCCTGCCCTGACGCATTGGGCCACGTCGCGTAACGCGGTGACCTCGTGGAAGTTGACGTCGGGTTGGAGCCACCACAATGCTTGCGTCGCGCGCGTCGTGTTGTCGTAGAAGTCGAGATCGACCGCGTCAGCCAGCATGCTCATCAGCGGAAATCGACGAGGTAAGTATCCGTATTGAGCGATTCCCCGTGCCATCACGTGTGCAAGGATCAGATCAGCTCCGGGCAAGTGCGCAAACTCCGATAACGCCTCCACTCGATCCGTACGGTGCGAATCGAGCAAGTGCTGCATCGTAACTTCGTCTCCGCCGGGGATCATCCGCACGTGAGGGATCCGCGTATGAACGTGAATGACTTCGCCGCCGAGCTCGCTTCCTAAATGAGCGCCATCGACGGGCGCTCTGCAAGAATGCTCCCGTACTCCGTCGCATTCCTCGAATCGCGACGGGACGTCAACGTCATGTTCCGACGACAATTCGCCTGAATCGGAGCGCGGCCGCGGGCCGTCGTCAGTCAACGACGCTGCACGTGCACGATCCGGAACCCCGTCGCGTTCCTCGAATTGTAACAGCATGCCATCGTCGTCTACCGACGAGGCTCGAAAACGGCGGCCACATTTCCGTAGACCATCTAGGAACGCCTGCACATCATGCTCGTGGACGAGGATATGCAACGCGGAGAACGAGCGCCGTGCCGCGACGTTCGGTACGTGCCGGTGCATGGCCGAACCATCCAAAAGCGCGTAGGAAATGCGCAATGGCTCGGCGACTCGGTCCACGAGTTGCTCCATGCGTTCACACCGCTGCGTCTCTGCTTCGCAGGCTCGGCGATGTGACGCTTGCAGCGACTTCAGTTCCGGACTCGCCGAATCCGACCAACCCGGCCCTCGCAATCCTAGAATGCGCCGGAGCAGTCCAAGCTGCCGAGTGACAGAGAGGCGCCGATTTCTGTCGTAGCCACGCAACGCGGACGCCTCAAGGCGCACGGCCTCTTCTTTTGGTTGGTCCGTCGCGGTTTCGACGTCCAACGCGCCAAACGCAGCGCGAAGCACCCACTCCACATCAGGATCGAGAGGTACTAGGGGCGGCCAGAAACGGACTCCGAATCGCATTGGACGGGCATCATGCCGATCGGGGTCGCGGTGAGCAATCCCAAGTGCGGTTCGTGCGCGCCAGTACCGCGCGTTCGCCACAGATCTTGGTGATCCCGCGTACCCGAACGATGTCCGATCCCGGTCGTAGTGGGAAATCCCAAGTACCGCGCGTTCGCCACAGATCTTGGTGATCCCGCGTACCCGAACGATGCCGATCCGGGTCGCAGTGGGCAATTCACGTACTATGCGCGTGCGCCTTGTCGCCCTTCACGGCGTGTCCACACAGAATCGCCGCGGTGAAGCGCGTGGCCGAACCCCGGAACGTCAGCTCTAGTCCCGCCTGCTGTGAGAGCGGCCGCGCGCCCTCGAATCCCCGTCGTGAGGCGTGCTGGGCGGAGTCCCTCAGGCGACCGAAGTGGCGATCCTCGCTTGGTTTCTGGCTCGGCCTGTGATTCAATTTGCGTCGCCAAGACCCTGATGTAGGGTTGGCGCGACGTATGTCTGACCGGGGAGCGCCATCGAGGGGACCATTGGCAGTGCCGCATGGCGCTGCCGTGAAGGTTCCAGCGAAACCGCCAGCCCCCAGTCCAGATCCTCCGTGTTTATCGGTGCCTCGGGGTGCTATAGTGGGCAGTGTTCACGGACCAGTTGCGCATACCGCACCGAAACCGTGGCCCGCTCCGCCCCCCTCTCC
>JBLNFG010001190.1:0-11880 GCA_050263495.1 Myxococcales bacterium
ACGCGACGCGACTCCTGCACGCGACGCGACTCCTGCACGCGACGCGACTCCTGCACGCGACGCGACTCCTGCGCCTCACGCACATCTCCATGTCCACACGGAGGGAGAGCGTCACAGCGAACGTTCGCACCAGAGCCACCACGGTCGCGGCTCGTTTTTGGTCGGCCTCGTACACGGCGCGGCCGGAACCGGACATTTGCTAGGTGTCTTGCCGTCACTCGCGCTACCGCCGGCTGCCGGCGCTATCTACCTCGCTAGCTACGGCGTGGCAGCGGTCGTGGCGATGGGACTGTTCGGAATGGTGATGGGATTGATCGGCTATCGATTGCAGCCAAGAGTCCTACGCTCCGCGATGCTGGGGTGCGGCGTGCTTGCGATTGCTGTCGGGATTTTTTGGCTGTTCACGGCGTGGAAGAGCCTGTGACATTGCCGTTGCCGTCGTGAGTGCCATCGCAGACGTAGCGGTAGTCGTGAGTACAGTCGTAGGTGTGTTCTGGTCATCTCGGCGCGCAAACGTTGGTGACGGTCGACCTGTGGCGGTCGGGTTGCGACGGCGCCCGAGAACGGAGCGACTATTCGTAACGCAGAGCTTGGATCGGATCGAGGCGCGACGCTTTTCTTGCGGGATACAGTCCAAACACAATCCCGACGGTTGCGCTGAATACGGAAGAGATGATGATCACCTCCGGTTGAATCAGCATCGCCCAGCCAAATTTCGACGCCAGCCACGTGGCGATTCCGAGGCCGAGACCAATTCCCAGCGCGCCGCCCACAAGCGACAATACCAGTGCTTCCACTAAGAACTGAAGCAGGATGTCGAAGGGTTTGGCTCCGACGGCCATTCTGAGCCCAATCTCTCGTGTGCGTTCGGTGACGCTGACAAGCATGATGTTCATGATGCCAATGCCGCCCACCAACAGTGAGACTGCCGCCACGCTTGCCAGCAAGGTGGTCATTGTTTCCGTGCCCTCTTGCTGGGCACTTGCGATTTCGCTCAGATTGCGAATAGAAAAGTCGTCCTCACTGTTGGCGGGGAGCCGGTGCCTATCGCGTAGCAGCGCCGTGACCTCGGCCTGCGCTTTGGCGGTGGCATCACTCGACACGGCTTGGATGTAGACGCTGCCCTGCAAGAAACGGCCGAGGCCGCCCTGAATCTTCTGAGCGAAAGTCGAGGATGGGATGAACGCCGCGTCGTCATAGTCTTGGCCCATGGCGGACTGCCCCTTTTTCGTCGCGACTGCCACCACGACAAAGGGGCTGTTGCCAACACGGACCGTCTGCCCCACTGGGTTTGCTGCTGCCCCGAAGAGCTTCTCTACGACAGTGCGACCGAGCACGATCACCTTGGAGCCGGTATCCACGTCTTGCTGGGTAAAGATCGAGCCGTACTCCATGGGCCAGCTTCGAATCGAGAAGTAGTCGGGAATGGTGCCCGTGACCTGAGTTAACCAGTTACCGTTGTCCCCAACGATGGTCTGATTGGAGCGAAGCTGCGGTGCGGCTGCTTTTACACTTGGTACCTGGGTTCGAATCGCCTCGACGTCATCGTAGGTGAGCGTGGATGCTGAGCCAAAGCCGCCACGCACGCCCCCTGAGTTTGTTGAGCCTGGCATCAAAACCAGCAGATTGGTCCCCATCGCGGTGAAGGCTTGTTCAACCTGGCGCTTGGCTCCGGCACCGATCGCCATCATTGCGATGACCGCCGCCACTCCAATGATGATGCCAAGCGTCGTCAGGAAGGAACGCATCTTGTTACGGATGATGGCGCGTAACGCGATGCGAATGACAAGGAGTGGATTCACGCGTGGGCCTCCGCTGATTGTAGGTCGGTTGATGCACGCCGAGCATCCTGCTTTCGGTCGGTGACGATGTGTCCGTCTCGAACTACGACGACGCGTGTTGCGTACTCCGCGATGTCGGGTTCGTGAGTGACGAGCGCCACAGTGATGCCTTGAGAGCCGAGTTCCTGGAACAAGGCCATTACTTCGAGGCTGGTGTGGGAATCCAGGTTCCCTGTGGGTTCATCCGCAAGGATAATCTTGGGCTCGGTAACGAGCGCGCGTGCGATAGCGACTCGTTGTTGCTGTCCACCAGAAAGCTGACTCGGATGATGCTCTATTCGTGCTCCTAGCCCAACTCGTTCGAGCGCCCGCTTGGCTCGCGAGTGACGCTCACGAGCGTGAACCCCTCGGTAGATTAGCGGTAACTCGACGTTCTCGAGTGCACTCGTCCGGGAAAGCAAATTGAAGTTCTGGAAGACGAACCCAAGGTGCCAGTTCCGAACAACCGCGAGGTCGCTCTGATCGAGCTTGGAGACGTCTGTTCCTGCCAAGAAATACGCACCGGAAGTAGGGCGATCAAGACAGCCTAACAGATTCATCAGGGTCGATTTGCCAGAGCCGGAGGGTCCCATGATGGCAAGGAATTCCCCCTGATGAATATCCAAATTGACGCCATCGAGGGCTCGCACCTCGACCTCGCCGCTCGAGTAGATGCGGTAGATGTCTCGCAAGCTTACCAGTGCATCCGACATCAGAACATCCGCCTCATCCCGCCACCCGCTGGGCTCTGGGTGGTGGTCTTGGCACTCGCCGCCTGGCCGTTTACGATCGCTTCGGTGACCACTTTGTCGCCCTCTTTGAGCTTGTCGTCGAGCAATTCGGTGTAGCTCCCATCCGACAGACCCACCTTGATAGGCAACGATTCGGCGCTGACCCCTTTTGGCACCCAGACCGTTTTTCGGCTGACGTCCATACCGCCTTCGGTGCTAGGCGAACGCGCGGCGCGTGCAGCACCCGGCGCTGCCGAGGTGTCGGGTCGCGCGCGTGCCGTGCGCTCCGGCGTTTTCAAATTTGCTTCTGGAGGCGGAACGAACCGGAGTGCGGCATTGGGGATGACCAGCACATCGTTGCGCTCGGCGTATACGATGCTCACCGACGCCGTCATTCCCGGACGAAGTTTAAACTCTGGATTATCGAACTCGATGATGGCGTTGTAAGTAACTACGTTTTGCACGGTTTGCGCCGCGTTTCGCACCTGGCCAATGGAACCGTAGAAGCGCTGTCCAGGGAACGCATCCACCGTAAACGAGGCCTTCATGCCTGGTGCAAGTCGCCCGACGTCGCTCTCAGAGATGTTCGTGCTGACCTGCATCTTCTTTAGGTCTTCCGCGATCGTGAAGATGGTAGGTGCTTGGAGCGACGCGGCCACGGTCTGTCCAACGTCGACACTGCGGGAGATCACAGTGCCGTCAATTGGCGAAATGATGGTCGTAAATGAGCGATTCGTTTTCGCGCTCTGTAAGGACGCTACAGCCTGGGCCAATGCGGCCTCGGCTGCGCCGATCTGCGATTGGTTAACTGCTACGTTGGTTTCCGCCGAGTCGATGTCTGACTGCGTGGCGAGCTGATCGTTTCCCAAGGCCTTCAGCCGTGTGAATTGGCGCTCAGCCAGTTCCGTTTGAGCCTTGGCCTTCGCCAGGTTCGCCTTCGCGGCAAGATAGTTTGCCTGTTCCTTAGCGACCGCCGCATCGAAGAGCGTGGGATCGATCTTGGCAATCACATCCCCCTTCTTGACGGTAGAATTGTAGTCGGCGAACAGTTTCTGGATGCGACCCGAAACTTGGGACCCCACTTGAACCGTAACGCGCGCTTGTAGCGTTCCTGTCGCGGTCACTTTGCCGATGATGGAGCGTCTTTCAAGCGCGACGCTCTGAAACACCACCGGCGGTGGTTGGTTCTTCTGGCGATACTGCCAGTAGGCGTACCCTCCACCAGCCAGTACCAGCAGGGCAACCAACCAGAGGATGGGGCGAAGTCTCGACTTTTTCCCGATTGGGAGGGGATTGTTCACCATGGGCAACTTGCAAGCGTGAGTGCTGCCGCTACTTGCGCGCGCACTAGTTCGAATTCGCGAACGGCCAAGTTCACTTCGGCTTGGCGGAGTGCTGACGCGGCGGTCACGAGCTCAAGGCTCGTTGACATGCCAGCACGAAAGGTCTTTTGTGTCATCTGATCGATCTGGGTAGCGGCGTCGCGTGCTTGAGTCGACACGGTTACTGCATCGGTAGCTACCGTGACACCGCGTTGCGCGCGCTGAACCTCGATACTTAGCGAGCGCTCGAGCGCCTCGCGTCGAGCGTCCGCCTGTTCCGCTCCGGCTCGCGCCAGCCGCAGCGCTCCGTAGCGCGCCCCACCATCCCAGATTGACCAGTTCAAGACGGCCTGGATATTCCAGGTTACCGGGGGAGCCGCCGCGGCTCGCGGTGTGTTACTCGCTAGGGCACTCTGCAGGTTCAAGGTGGGCGCGAACTGCAGCTCGACGCTCTTGATCTGTCGTTCCGCAAGCTGACGTTGCTTTTCGAGCCCAGCCAGATCCGCACGTTCTCGCAAACTGGAGAGCGACTTGCAGGTTCCGCGCGTGTCACTGAGTAGTCCGTCCAGCCGCAACTCCGGACGCACCCCGACCGGCTCCGCAAAGCCAAGTGCCAAGCCAAGTGCTTCGCGTGCCTGTCGCAGAGACTCGTCACCGCTAAGAAGTGCAGCGCGTGAAGAGATCACATCCTGGTTCGTGCGCTCCACGTCCAGCGCCGTTGCAGCCCCGTTGCGCAACTTTGCCTGCGCGAGCCGCTGGCGCGTAATCGCATTCGCCAACCCGATGCGATTAATCTCCGCGACCCGTTCGGCGGTTACCACCGCGAGGATTGCGTTTGCCACGCCCACCGTCAGTTTGCGTTTCTGGTCCTCGACGCTTAGGTGCGCCACGTCCTCGCCCGCCTTTGCCGTTCCAAGCGCGTACCACGCCGGAGCGTTGATCAGCGGCACGGACAGAGACACGCTGCCGGAGAGCGTGTCCGCGGAGGGGGTGGTCGACTCTCGAATTGACCCATCGATGGGATTCTCAGTCCGAGTAGTGCGTTGGATGAACTGATGCGTGTAGTTGGCGCCCGCGTTGATGTTTGGCAAGAGTGCCGCCAGCGCGGTTCGTGACTGTGCCTCGGCCCTCGTGACATCGAGCAAGGCAATCCGCAGATCGATGGACCGAGCCTTGATGACGTTGACGGCTTCTGCCCACGACCGCAGCGTACGCGCCGGTTCCCCAATCATGAGCAGCATTGGATCGACCGCTGACGGGATACTTGCTTCGGCGACGTTTGCGAACGTACCTGTATCCTCGCCGGGGGCACGGGTCTCCAGAGCTGCAGGCGGGACCGTTGCACCCGCAGGCCCAGCACTCATCACCGCGGGATCTGCCAACGCTGACTGCTCCAGTGAGAACAACGGCAGCCCAGCTCCGATGAGAACAGCCAATCTGGAGCACATGGACCTAAGGAGCGGTGACATCATGGCGTAGCGCGGTTTCTTGGTGGCGTGGTTGCCATCCACTGACGCAAACTTGCACAACATCGGCTTAACGAAGCTCGCCCCCAATCTACTCCCCTTCGCCTGCTTTGCAATCTTCGCGACTCTAGGCGCCAAACTGACGGAATTGCGCGAATCAGCTAACGCGGTGATTGCGGAATCTGTCATTTCGGAATGGCGTCCCGATAGCGGCGCTCAAGCTGGTTTCGCCCGAAGCCGCCCACCCCACCTTTTACCAACGCAAACAACAGCAGCGCGCTAGAGGGCGGCCTCGTCGCTTTGCTCCTCGTAGGCCAACGACTCCTGCGGTATTCACTTGCCTTCATTGCGCCTGGGGCGCTCCTCGCAGAGCGAAGACCGTGGCTCTCAGTGTACTTCGTCCAGCTCGCTGGACTGCGTAACTTCGAGTCGGCGCATGCCCAGCTTCGCTGGTCACCGCGGTCCTCTGTGGAAAGCTCCACTGGCGTGTGATGCTGCCTCCACCCGTCGGCGCTGCGCGCCGCCGACCTCCTCCAACATCGTGCTTGGTCGCCGCTGGCGACCGGCGCACGATGGGAAGGAGGTGGACAGACACGGCGGATAGTCCTCAAACCAATCGACCCGAAGGGCCGTCGCGGCGCGGCCATTGCTCCTCCCATTCGCGCGCAGCCCTCTGGGCGAGCACGAATTTGGGAGGAAGCAAGCACTCGCAGCGCGAGTGCGGTGGTGGGCAGCAAAACACTTCCCTCCTGCGGCGCATGCCCGGCTTCGCTGGTCACCGCGGTCCTTCATGGAGAGCTCCCGTGCCCGGACCTTTACCATGCGAGTCGGTTCGGTTGCGGCGCTTTCGTTGCGTGAATCAAACCCGTTCGGTGTTCTAGCTGGAGGGTGATGGGAACCTCTTTGGTGCGACCGGCAAGGCGGAGCTTGTTGAGTGCGGCCCCAGAGTGCGGTATGAGCGGTTACGCTATCGCTTCAGTGCAATCATGAAAACTAACGCCGTTCGGATCCTCGAGTCTCTCGGTGTCTCGTTCGAATTGAGGAGCTATGACGTCGATCCAGACGACCTTTCCGCCGAAACCGTAGCTCGAAAGGTAGGAATGCCGATCGACCAAGTCTATAAGACGTTGGTCTGTCGCGGCGAGCGAGTAGGGGCAGTCTTCGCCGTTGTTGCGGGCGACTGCGAGCTCGATCTCAAGGCTCTTGCGCGCGCCGCCGACGATCGAAAATGCGCGATGGTGCCGCTCAAAGAGGTGCAACCGCTGACCGGTTACGTCCGCGGCGGTGTCACGGTTCTTGGAGCAAAGAAAGCCTTTCCCGCCTTTGTGGATGAAACCTTCGGCGCACACGAGCGAGTTAGCGTTTCGGCGGGCACGCGGGGGCTGCAGGTCATTATCGCGCCCGCCGATTACATCCGCGCAACTGGTGCAACTGTCGTCGCAGCGCTTGGGCGTCGCGCTTGATGCGGCTTTATTGCGGCGGCGCTTCAGGTGGGCGAATGTCAGGACAATGCAGGCTCAACTCCGTGTCCGGCGCCAGTAGGCCCACCCGTAGCCCCGCACTTTGAACCTCTTTCAGACCGGAAAACGCAAACAGTTTTTCGGCTACACCTACAAGTCGCTTTGACCGTACCAGTAATCTGGGCCAAGCCTGTAGTGGGATGCCCACACGGTTGAGATGAGCGCACGCAAGGTTATCGCACTGGTCCTGAACACCGAGGGTCTTCGCGACGACTATCAAGGCGTCCTTAGGCGAGGCGTGGAGCAGGCCTGCATGGAACAGGATCTAGACCTTTGGGTTCTGACGATCCGTGCCGACCAGCGCCCCCAAGAAGTGCACGTCAATCGATTGCTCGAAGTGCTTGGGCCAGAACGCGTCAGTGGCGTCATCGTCGCCACGACATGCATAGAATCGTGGGCGTCCGGCGAGCACGCAATCGACCATTTGCATCGTCGCGGTGTGCATAATCTCTGCAGCGTCGGTCAGAAGTGCAGTCGAGCATCTTCCATTCTCGTTGACAACCGGGGCGGGGCAACCGCTCTGGTCAATCACGTCGTTCGGAGCCATGCCCGGCGACACTTCGTGTACGTCGGGGGGCCACCGGGTCACGAGGAGGCTGAACAGAGATACGGCGCGTTCGTGGACGCGCTTGCCGCCCATGGGCTGCGCGCCGATGCTAGCGGAACCTATCGCGGCGACTGGAGCGTCGAGGCTGGACAGGAAGCGATACAGCAATTCGTCAGTCGGGAGATCCCTTTCGACGCCGTTGTAGCGGCCAACGACGAAATGGCGCTGGGCGTTCTGGCTGTGCTGCGGGCAATCGGCATGCGTTGCCCAGATGATGTTTCGGTTGTTGGCTTTGACAACGTGGCCGCCGCACGCTTCTGCCAACCGCCACTAACCACCGCCAGTCAACCTCTTGTCAAACTGGGGGCGAACGCGGTGCGACGGATTGTTCAGAACTTCAACAACACGTGCGCCTCCGTGGAGCCTCTGGTCATGAACACAGAGCTCGTCTTGCGTGAATCCTGTGGCTGCAATCCGACCTACGTGGATCGCAACCAGGGTCCGAGTTCGCGTCGAGGGAGCCGACGAACATTACGCGAAGAGCTTCGAGGGCTACTCCTTCCCGTCTTCGACGGAGAGGACCAACGGGATTGGTTCGCGTTGGAACTGGTGAGCGCCGTTACTGCCGAACTCGCGGGGCGAGTCGGCGCGTTACGACGCGTGGTTGACTGCATGGCGCTGCGCACTTCGCAACCTTACGTGCCGTTGTATGAACTGCAGCGAGTGATCTCGTGTTTGCGCGACTTTGCGACGGAGCAAGGGATGACCCCTGGGCTCGAAGAGTCCTTCCATGCCCTGAGAGTCTTACTCAGTAGCCACGCCTACCGCCGTGAGGGCGAGAAGCGAATGCATAGCGAGTACCTCTTGGAGTCACTGCGGGTATGCGGCGAGCGACTCGCGAAGTGCCTCAGTCGCACCGACATGCGGCGGGTACTTGCCAACGAGTTGCCGCGACTTGGAATTCTTAATGCGTTCGTTGCGCTGGTCGATGGAAGCGACTCGGGCAGACTGGTGCCCTTAGTCAGCGTGGCTGACGGGGGCGAACACATAGTTGATCCAGCCCCGTATTCAGCGGCGCAATTGGTTCCGAAAGGCGTATTCAATTCCTCGCGTCGGCAAACCCTGACGGTTTTACCGCTGATGTGTGAGACGGAATACCTCGGTATCGCGGTGCTCGAGCTGCCTGAGCAGATTGAAACCTACTCGCTATTAAGGGAGCAGATTGGCACTGCGATCAAAACCGCCGCACTGCACCAGGAGGTCCTGGCGAAGGAACGACTGCACGCTCAGGCGCAGGAGGAAAGGCGGCTGACCTCCGAGCGGCTACACTCCTTGAACCTGATCGCCGGAGGGGTGGCACACGACCTAAATAATGCGCTAGGCCCTCTCGTAGCGTTACCGGACGCGATCGAATGCGAATTGGGAGCCAAGCTAGGTGCCGCCGTTCCTGAGGAGATTCGTAAGGACTTGGCCCTAATCCGCGCAGTGGGTCAGCGCGCCGCGCTGACTATCCGTGACCTGATAGCTTTTGGGCGACCCACGGCGGGCACCGAGAACGCGCTGGATCTAACTCGGGTTCTGGAGCAGGAGCGCAGCGCATTGCTCGCAATTTGTGAGAGAGACAAGCATATTCAGGTCCACCTCGAGCCAAGCCCCCTCTCCTTAGTGGTTCTCATCGATCGGACTCAGTTCCTGAGAGCCGTTACCAACCTAATCATTAACGCGGCCGATGCGATTGAGGATGCCGGTACAATCATCGTTCGAGCGCGGTTCGAACAGGTAGCAGAGCGCCTCGATGGAATCGAGCCGATTGAACCTGGTTCCTACGCCGTAGTCGACGTGGTTGATGACGGTCAGGGCATTTCCGACAAGAACTTGCCCCGTATCCTTGAACCCTTCTTCTCGGAAAAAAAGCGGAGTGGCTCGAGTGGTACCGGGCTGGGCTTGGCAATCGTGCAGCGGATCGTCAAAGAGGCGAACGGCTACCTGTACGTGAAGAGCAAGCTCGGGCACGGTTCGACGTTCAGCTTGTATTTCCCTAGCAACCAGCACGCTGGCGAATACCAGTGCCCCAAAAGCGACGCTCCAACGCTCGTGGTTGGCGGCACTGAACGCATTCTGATTGTCGATGATGAAGAGGTGCAACTCCGCACAGCGAAGCGGATCCTGGAGCAGTTGGGTTACGAGGTCATTACGGTCAACTCCGGCCGCGAGGCGCTGGAACTCGTCCGACACGATCACACTGGATTCGATCTGGTCGTTGTCGACATGATCATGCCGGGGGGCATTGACGGGATCGAGACGGTTGAGAGGCTGCGCGAGCGTAGCCCGCACCAACGCGCGCTGATGGTTAGCGGCTATGCTCCAGAGCGGATGGATGCAGCCGTTCTCGGAAAGCAATTGGCCTGGCTATCGAAGCCGTATACCCGAACTTCGCTTGCCAGCGGCGTCCGTGGAGCGCTTGAAGCAATAGAGCCTGAGTCCGCAATTCCGATCTCTGCAACACTCAATCGCTAGAACCACTTACAGCGGAAGCACGGCGAGCCTTCCTCAGGCGCTACTTGCGTTCACCCCGAGGCACTGAAGAGCCAATGGCCACCTCTGCTCGAAGCTTCAGCACGATGTGACAATGCGCGCCACTAGTGCGCGCATTGTCGCATCTATGGTTTCGAAAACGATCAGGCGTTTTCCATGACCACGCCCTCGATGATGTTCGCCACGTCCTCACAACGATCGATAGCCGTTTCTACGTCTTCGTAGATTTCTTTCCACTTGAAGACCTCGATCGCATCGAGCCCATCACGGAACAGCTTCGACACGACGGCATCGCGCAGCGCATCGCCGTCATTCTCTAGCTTGTTGATTTCGATGCATGCGTTCTGAATCTCGCTGGAGTTCTTTAGATTCCTGAGGCCCTTGACCGCCTTCTGCATCTCGATACAGGCCTTTTTCAACACCAATCCCATCTCCATGAGCTCACGTGTCGGACCCGTAACCCCGTAAAGCGTCATACGTCTCGCGACGGAGTCAACGAGATCAACGACGTCGTCCATGCGTGACACAAGCTTCAGGATCTGATCGCGGTCGAATGGGGTAATGAACGTCTTATGCAGCATCTCGATCGCGTGGTGGCTGATCTCGTCTGCGCGATGCTCGATGTCCCGGATTCTGCGTTCCTTGGCCGGAGCGTCGTCATAGTGACTTAACATGTCGATGAATGTCTGCGACACGTCAACTTGGCAGGAGGCTAGTGCATCGAACTGCACGAAAAAGCTATCCTCCCGAGGTATCAGAAACTTCAGCATGGCGAGATCCTTCGTTGAGTCACATCACTGATTGACGATGCTATTGAGCGGTTCCATAATAGAAACGACATGAAAATGTCACTAACACGTCACAGTCCAGCCGGCCGTCTTGCCTTGGCTCAGGCGCTTCCGGTTGCCCAAGCATGATGGAGAGAGAGTCAACTGCCTCAGCGGCTTCCCGCGTGAGTCGCTCTAACGCCACGAATTCAATATTCCTGTGAATGCCGGTATCCAAGCGCCACTGAGAGGGGCGTACTGGCAGGCCACAGAAAGATCTCGCAAGAACAGCAAGCGTTCGTTGCCTAACGGGCTTGGTGCTCTCTGACATTCTGGCCCGGTTCGATAACAAGGATCCTGAACTGTCTCGGGCCGTCCTTTGAGGGCGTTGCTGCGCAGCTAGGATGCTCGCTGTTCGTCGTCAGCCATCGCTCCGAAGGAACAAGAGAAACTTTCAGCGCACATCGAACATGCGCAGCTCGAGCGGTGTCTTGAACGTCGAACGCGACGAGTCGTTTCGAACAGCAAGCGCTCTGAGCATCTTCGCATAAGCCGGATGTTCGCTTTCGAGTGCATCCTATCTCGCCGGGAATCCAGCCCTGAAATACTCTAGTGTGCTGCGTCACAATGCGAAGCTCAGCAATATTGACTGCATTTCCCGCAAAGAAATCGCGAGACAGAGCGCGACAGACAAACTAGGGTCGACCCTCGATGAGTACCCTGCTCGTTAGCGTTATCGTCGTCGCCCTGTTCTTCGACTTCACCAATGGATTTCACGATGCGGCAAATGCCATTGGAACCTCGATTTCGACGCGTGCAATACCTCCCACGGTGGCCTTGGTTTTGGCCGCCGTGCTCAACTTTGTTGGGGCTCTTCTCTCGACGAACATTGCAGCGACGGTCTGCAATGGAATTGTCGTTCCCCAAGTAGTCACGTTGGAGATGGTGCTCATGGGGCTCTTGGCCGCAATTATCTGGAACTTGGTCACCTGGTATTTCGGTATTCCGTCCAGCTCTTCGCACTGTCTTGTTGGTGGTATTGCCGGCGCGGTACTGGTTGGGTTTGGAAGCATCGGTGTGCAATGGATGGGGATCGTTGCCAAAGTTCTGATCCCCACCGTGGTGTCGCCAGTACTGGGCTATGTCTTTGGGTTGACCTTCAACTTACTCAT
>JBLNFG010001191.1:0-2676 GCA_050263495.1 Myxococcales bacterium
GAAACCGTCGCAGCTCGTCGAAACCGTCGCAATTCGTCGATGCCGACGCAGTTCGTCGATGCCGTCGATGCGGTCTGATTTGTTTGTACAATTATGTGGGGGTGGTGGAGTCGAAAGTCCAGGGCCTTGTGGGGGATCAAACCGTCATATCGGTCGTGTGAAGCCGTGCAAGCTCGCGTGCGGCGAGTAGCCGCGCTACGTTGCTGCATGACGTCGGAGAGATTCCGAGGACGCACGCTCGCCAGCGTGCTGGGGTACACCGCCATGATCGCGGGAGCGATCGGGCTCTTCCAGCTTGTGCGCTGGTTCGGCGCAACGCTTGAGGCCCCCCTACCAACAGTCGCGGTCAGGGCCACAAGTACGAAACCGCATGCCGATGTTCTGCTCCACGTGCTTCTTGCCTTGGCGGCAGTGATCATTGCGGCACGTGTCTGCGGCACGCTCTGCAAGCGGCTTCATCAACCCCCCGTGGTTGGTGAGGTGCTGGCGGGCATTCTTCTCGGCCCCTCATTGCTGGGGCGTGTTTCACCGACGGCTTCGGCGTACGTTCTCCCGCCATCGGTGGCGCCGTTCCTGTCTATCATCGCCCAGATCGGCGTGATTCTCTTCATGTTCCTCGTCGGGCTGGAACTTAACGCCAACCAGCTCAAACGCCGCACTCACGCCACCGTAGCCATTTCGCACGCCAGCATTCTCTTTCCCTTCGTCCTGGGCTCGTGTCTAGCCATTGGGTTGTATCCCAAGCTTTCTACGCGGGATGTTCCCTTTACGGTCTTTGCGCTGTTCCTTGGTGTGTCACTTTCCGTTACCGCGTTCCCGGTCCTCGCGCGAATTCTGACCGATCGCGGCGTGCACAAAACGCACTTGGGGATTATTGCCCTTACGTGTGCTGCAGTCGACGACGTTACCGCGTGGTGTCTTCTCGCCTTCGTGATTGCAGCGGCCAAGGCTAAGCTATCGGGTGCGATCATTACCGTTGCTCTTACTGCGCTCTACGTCGGCGGTATGTTGCTTGTGGCCCGCCCGATCATCGTCCGCGCGGTGCGCGCTCAGGAGCTACGCAAGACCGTTTCGCAGAACGCTATCGCCGTGGTTGTCGTGGGGGTGCTTTGCTCGACGCTTGCCACGGAGGCCATGGGCATCCACGCTATCTTCGGCGCGTTCCTCGTTGGCGCGATTATCCCACATGATTCGCGCCTTGCTCAGGATCTTACCCACAAGCTCGAGGATCTCGTAGTGGTCCTATTCCTTCCGGCGTTCTTTGCGTTCACCGGGATGCGCACGGAAATCGGTCTCGTTCACGGTGCATCCCAATGGCTCCTCTGCCTTGTCATTATTGCAGCAGCCTCAATTGGCAAGTTTGGCGGTAGTTTCGTTGCGGCTCGGATTGCTGGATTTGGGAACAGGGATGCTGCTTCCCTCGGAATACTCATGAACACGCGGGGGTTAGTGGAGCTCATCGTACTGAATATCGGCCTCGACCTGCGCATTCTGTCGCCAACGCTCTTTACGATGCTCGTCCTGATGGCGATCACTACGACGTTCGCCACCACGCCCATACTGAACCTACTTATGCGCAACGCGACTGAGCCAGAAGGTGAACCCATCACACCTTGACTCGAATCCGAGAGAAGCTCCTCTGCCTTGCCCCCGCCGGTCAGTTCGTCAATACCGTCGCAGTTCGCCGAGTGCCACGAATCAGTTCGTCGACGCCGTTGCAGTCCGTCGACGCCGCCGCGGTCCGCCGATGCCGTCGCAGTTCGTCGATACCGTCGCAATGAGCGCGCTGCGGCGTCACAGTGCCGACTGACCCACGTTCGTCTTCTCGAAGGAACCCTAGCAGCGCCCTTTCATATTCGGGAAAGCTATCGACCTGGGGCAAATGTCCAGCTGCGGCGAGCTCGACTAATTGTGCACCCGGAATGGCCCGCGCCGCCTGTTTTCCGAGGACGGGAAAGTCGCCGAGCTTCGCGGCAACCTCGGGGCTCACTGCGTCTTTGCCCACCGCTGCGCGGTCGTGCAGACCGACGATGAGGAGCGTTGGGACGCGCAACCGTGGCAGATCATGGACCACTGGCTGCGTAATGATCATGCTCGCCGTCAGCGCAGCGGCCCACGCAACTCGGCGGTACTCGGGGTGTTTGAGCCACCCTGCTTGAAGCTCGACGAGTGCTTCGTACTCAGGTTTCCATTGGCCGCCAAAGTAAGCGTTCCGGACGTACGCGCGAACCTTCTCTTCCGTCTGGGCTAGCTCACGCTGGTACAGTTCATCTACGGACCGAAACGGCAGAACCGCGGCGTAGTCTTCTAGCCCGATCGGGTCAACGAGCACGAGCTTCTCCGTCTTGTCGGCGAATAGGAGCGCGTAGCGAGCGGCGAGCATGCCTCCCATGGAATGACCCACGATTGTGCTGCTCTGAACGCCAACGGCCGCCAACAGTGCACGCGTGTTTCCCGCTAGCTCGTTGAAGCTGTAGTGGTAGCCCACGGGCTTACTCGACTTGCCGAATCCGATCTGATCCGGCGCGATGACGCGGTATCCAGATCGCGTGAGTGATCGAATGGTAGGCTCCCAATAGGCTGCCGAAAAATTCTTGCCGTGGAGCAACACCACAACCCTGCCATTCGGTGTCTGCGACTCCACGTCGAGATACGCCATCGTCAACGCTTGCCCTT
>JBLNFG010001192.1:0-5916 GCA_050263495.1 Myxococcales bacterium
TCGAACGGACGAGCGCATACCCGGCGCTACTCGGAGGCAAAGACACTCGAATCGGCTCCCCGGGCCGGACGTGAGCGGTCAACTGCCCGCGGAAGGGCGGATCTACGGGTAGCAATTCGAGTTCGACGAGCCCTGAGTTTGCCTGTTGGTCGTCGGTCGCGGTCACGACCACGACTGGGACGACGAAGGTGGACATTCTGATTCGCTCCACCAAGCGCGAATCGCCAGAACTGAACGGTACCCCTGTTGATTCTGAGAACACCTCCGCGTCGATGGCGTCGTCAAAGAGCACGCGCATTGGCCCTTCGTACGGCAATAGATCGGAGGCGTCGTCTGGGCCGTTCGCTCCAGGGGCCGCAATTCCAGCGCTCGATTCGCAGCCGAGTAAGGTCATCGCGAGAACGAACTGGAGGCAAAACGGCTGAATTCGACTCAGAGGCAAGGTACAGAGACAAAGCTAGTGCGCAAACCCACGGCGGTCGAGCCATGACTTTGGCTCAAGCCCAAATTGCGTCTAGGCTCAGCCGCAGCAATGGCGTAGACTCGGCCCGCCCGTGCTCAACCCGGTATTCGTATTGAACTCGAAACCGCCCTTGACTTTCACGCTCTTGCGCAGTGTCCCGGACCGTGACCTGCCGCTGAATCAAGTTTGTCCTGGGTTAGCCGTGGTTGAGGGTGTCCTCGATTGAGAGCGGTGGGCACAAAGACTCAAGCTGCGAAATACGTTGGTCAGTTTTCGGAGGAAGTCAGGATGAAGCAAAAGTTTTGGATGTCGCTCACGGCCATCGCCATCGGCGTTGGAGCTGCTGGTACGGTGCTGTGCCTGCCGGGGGGGTCGGTCCAGGCCAAACCCGCGGCCAAAAAGGCGAAGGCAGCAGGAAACCAGCTGAAGCGGGACTTCGTTCTGGCGCCCCAAGGCCTGCGCTGGGGGATCTCCTTTGCGCTGCTTGCGAAGGTGTACGACGACGCATTCGACGCGGAGTACGTGCCAATTTACAAGCGCACCGAGCCAGGCCAGCAGATGCAGCTGCTTGACTCGGAGTTGTCGGAAAAGAAGGGCATCATCCGTCGTAGTAAAGTTGATTTCGGAACCTCTCCCACAGGGGTGGACAGTGGCCCGCTCGCCGGCGAATACGCCTACAACAACAGCGAGAGCATGGCCAAGGTGCAGCTGAACGGCGGCACTCAGCGTTACTTCTTCTTCCACGGGGATCGATTGTGGAAGGTGTACGACGAGTACAAGATCGGGGCCGGCTCCAAGCTGGGTGCATCCTGGGAAGACGCGGTAAAGACCTTGTCAGAACTGTTGGGTGGCCCACCCGAGATGATGCCGCCCGATGGCGCCATAGGCAGAAACTTCGACGAGGCCGTTTGGCTTACACCCACCATGGCGATTCGAGCCATTGACCGCAGCCATCAGAAGGTCGTGGCCGTGGCGTGGGCTGATAAGAGCATGCATGAGAAGTTTGGGATCCGTAAGCCGAATGCGAAACTCCCGAATCCTCAGGCGATGGACTCAGCTGTCCGCGACGTGATGGCACCTGATCCGAACGTGCAGAAGCTCCGGACGGGGCCGGCACCGGAGGAGGGGAAGAAGAAGGGCGCTTCTAAGTAGGCGAACCGGACTGGGAGCGCTCCCGTATTCATGAGGCCACTGCTCACGCGGTGGCCTTTTGGTTTGCGCGACCAGAATCCTCCAAGCCTTTTTTGGTTTTGGCGACGCGCCGCGGGTTGGCTGCATTGGGTCCCGAGCGAGCCCAACAACCTCCAAAAGGCAACGCTGGGACGCGGCACGCGAATCAGTCAGACTCATCGAGACGCGGCACGCGAATCCGCCGGACTCATCGAGACGCGGCACGCTATCGACCAGGCTCACCGAACCACACCTTTGGAAGGGCAGCGCCTGTTTGCAGACGATCTTCGAGTTCCGCTTTCAGGTGACGGAGTTGTCCGACTCAGTATCCGTGGGTCTGGAGGGGTCTACCTCTGATGTCGAAAGCGGCGAAGACTCCTGCGTCAAATCCACCATGAGCCGCTCCGCCTGGGCGGGAATGAGTCGCCCTGAAGACCATCGGACGACTGTGCCGGGCGCGACTGCCTCAATTAAAGGTAGGGCAAGCTCTTGATGGACCAGTCCAGCCGCGGAACTGCCAGAATACCGGCCGGCCCAATGCAGATTCAAGGCACCGTCAGGATCTTCGCTCACGTAGATTTCGCCCCCTTCCACGGCGACTAGCGGCGCAAGTAGCTCCGAAAGCACTTGCCGGAGTGAGGACGGACGATTCGACATCGATCGTTCGACAGGCTAACACGGCAACGAGCCTGACTGCGAGCGCCAGGTTCGTTCTGGGAACTAGGCCTGGACGAAGAATCGTAGATTCCGCGCTTCGGTCCTGGCGTTCGCAGGCCCGAATGCTATCGTCCCGCCCCACCGCTGGCCGGAACAGGCCAGCCGCTCGTTGACGAGGAAAAATGGCCGTTCACATTCGCCTTGCCCGGCACGGCACCAAAAAGGCACCGTTCTACCGTATCGTTATTACTGATCAGCGCAGTGCGCGCGATGGACGTTTCATCGAGCACATTGGCCTCTACGATCCCAGGGACGGCGGCGGAAAGCTCACGGTTGATCGTGCGCGTTTCAGCTTCTGGACTGAGCGCGGTGCTCAGCCTTCGCTGACCGTTACCAAGCTACTGAAGGCGCAGCCGCCCTCGACCACTTAGCTATTTTTGGTTTGGGCTGAAGAAGTCCTTACCAAGAAGTTCTGCCAAACGCTTGGAATGGGGCCGGGGCCCCATTCCGCACAGAAGTCAGATGTCGCACCTGCGCGCGGGTAGCCAACCAAACAAGAGCATATGTCTCTTTGTGCGGAGAGAACGCCCGTTCGTTGGTTCTCTTCACCGAGAATGGATAAGACGTGAAAGAACTCGTGATCACGATCGCTCGAGCGCTCGTCGATGACCCGGATGCCATCGAGGTGCGAGAGATCGAGGATGGGCCGCATACGTTGGTCGAACTCCGAGTTGCCAAGAGCGACATCGGAAAGGTGATCGGCAAGGACGGCAAGACCGCCCAATCGATCCGAATGTTGATTGCCGCAGCGTCTCAGAAGGCTGGGCGGCGTGTGCATTTGGATATTCTCGACGGCACCTAGGGCCTTTGGAATACCTCGAAGTCGCCCGCATTGTTAAGCCCCACGGCCTCACGGGTGAGGTTGGGGTATTGATGCATTGGAACGACAGCGACGTCCTACAGCGTGTCGAGCACGTTCGATTGCAGCGCCCAGACGGCACTGTCAGTGAGCACGCTATCACGCGGGTACGGAAGTCAGGCCAGGGTTATCTGGTAAGTTTCTCAGGTGTTAGCGACCGCAACGCCGCTGAGGTCTTTCGCAACGCCGTGGTGTTGGTGGATCGTACACTACTGCCAGCGGCAGCTCCTGGTGAAGCCTACCTCGCCGATCTGATCGGTAGAGAGGTGATTGGACCGGGCGGTGAGGTATTGGGGCGAGTGATTGAGGTGTCGTCGTATCCAAGTGTCGACAGTCTGGTTATTGAGTTGCCAAACGGCAGCCGCGTCGAGCAGCCGCTCGTAGACGATTGGGTTCAGCCTCTGGACACGGCACCCAATCGAGTCATCCTGCGCAGTCTCGAGGGCATTGTCGGCCCATAGGTGCGCAGCGCATGGCCAGCAACCCACCTGTTCTACCCAGCACGAACCCGGAACCAGCGTCTTTGCGAGTTGCGGTAGTAACGCTCTTTCCCGAGCTGTTTACGACCTACTTGCGTACGAGTTTCGTCAAGCGCGCTATCTCAGAGAAGAAGCTGAGCGTGCACCTCGAGTATCTGCGAGAGCACGGCCTTGGACGACACCGCAGCATTGACGACAGCCCGTACGGCGGGGGTGCTGGCATGGTGATGCGTGTTGATTGCGTCATGAACGCGATCACCAACGCGGAGCGGCAAGCGGCGTTCGTGCCGAAGGCACATCGAATTCTCTTGTGTCCTCAGGGCAACCGCTTCGACCAAGCCGCGGCACGCCGGATCGCGACGTTATCGAACGTCGTGTTGGTATGTGGGCGTTACGAGGGGTTCGACGAACGCGTTCGGCACTTTGTAGACGAGGAGATTTCACTCGGTGATTTCGTGCTCACCGGAGGCGAGATCCCAGCCATGGCCATGATTGAAGCGTGCATCCGAATGTTGCCCGGCGTGTTAGGAAATGAGCATTCGGCAAGTGACGAGTCGTTCAGTGAGGAGCTCGAAGGCGGGCTCGAGTACCCGCAGTACACGCGCCCGCTCAGCTACGAAGGTCTAGATGTTCCAGAGATTCTGCGTAGCGGCGATCATCAGCGAATTCGAGCCTGGAGACGCGCCCAGTCGCTGGATCGCACCCAGCAACGACGCCCGGATCTCGTGTGCCCAAAGTCACTGCCCAGCAACGCCAAACGGTGAATCATGAGATCTGTTGCCGTGGCATTGGTGCACTTTCCCGTCCTCGATCGTGGTGGCGCGGAGGTAACGACCGCGATCACGAACCTCGATGTCCACGATATTGCGCGCAGTGCGTTCACCTACGGTATCGAGCGATACTTCATTGTGCATCCGATCGATGCGCAACGAAAACTAGTGGAACGGGTCAGAGCGCATTGGGTGGAAGGCGCCGGACGCTTACGCATCCCCGATCGTCAGTTCCCCATGCGCGCCGTCGAGGTTGTCCCAGACTTGGCCGCGGCATGCGCGACGTTTGCGCGCGACGAGCCGCTCGAGCTGTGGTCGACCAGTGCCGCGGAAACTGAGGGCGCACTGAGCCACTCCGCGGCACGGGCACTACTCGAGAAGTCTGGACCCAAGGTACTCATCCTGTTCGGTACCGGCTGGGGACTGAGCCCTCGCATTCACGAGCAGATCTCCCATCGCCTGGCACCAATCCAGTCACCGAGACCCGATGGATACAACCACTTGAGCGTTCGGGCAGCCGCAGCGATTCTGTTCGATCGCCTTTTTGCGCAGCGGTTATGAGCGAGCGATCCAACACGAGAGCGTGGGACGATCTGCTCGATTATCGAGCCGCTGGTTGGCGCAAACTTGCGTACCTCGGTTCCAGATTCAGCCCAACCTTTTTTGTGAAGCACAGCCCAGCGTTGGTTGGGATCGGATTCGGCGTAGCCGCGCGGCGCCAGCGAGAGATGGTTCGAGCGAATCTGCGGCGACTCTTAGGGGTTCGGCCTTGGCAAGCCGAGGAGTTCGATATCCAGCGTACCTTCATCGCGTATGCACACTGCCTCGCGGAATCGCTGGGCGCCGATCGAGCCGAAGCCCGCGAGGCTAGGTGCTCCGTGCAAGGGCAGGCGGTACTCGATGCGCTCATTCAGTGCAAAAGCGGCTTCATCATTGGTACCGCGCATACCGGCGGTTGGGACATCGCGGCACAGTGTTTACTCGCTCACTCAGCGCGCCGGGTCGTCTTGGTCATGGGACACGAAGCCGACGGTCGGGCGATGGCTCTGCACGACTCGATTCGCAGCAGGCGCGGGGTGGAGGTGGTGCACGTGGGGGCATCGGCCCTGTCGGGGCTGACGCTTCTTCACGAACTCAAGCAAGGGGCAATCGTCGCGGTGCAACTCGATCGTCTGCTCCCGGGAAGTCGCACGATTGAAGTGCCTCTAGGGCGCTTGCCCTTTTCTTTTCCACGCGGCCCCTTCGTTCTGGCGTCGCTTGCCCAAGTCCCGCTATTGCCCCTCTTCGTTGCGCGACGTGGCTTCTATGAGTACGTCGTTCAGGTAGGGGAGCCAGCGCGCCTGCCGCGCCCTCTAGAGGAGCTGCAGCTTTCAACCCACGCAGCCGAAGTAGCGCGGCAACTGCTGACGTTTTTGTTGGATTATCCGGAGCAATGGTTCAACTTCACCCCCGATACGC
>JBLNFG010001193.1:0-7265 GCA_050263495.1 Myxococcales bacterium
TGTGCCAAGACCGCAATGCGCTTCGCGCGATTAGCCCGGCAAGCAATACTGAGTCTCGTTGCTGGTGTCGATCGTGTACTTGTACCCGGCGGGGCATGCGGCGCGCTCTGGCCAGCCTGCGAACGGGATTGGTGCGCAGGTAGAGGCGCCTTCGAGCGTAATGTAAACTTGGTAGTTCACTGGGCATCCGGGTTCGTTCGGTACGTTACCAGTACCTCCCGTTCCGTCACTTCCGCTCGGCGGATTCGGTGGGCAGCTCTGGCCAGGCGGGCACGCAATCCACGTGGGCGGACATGGCGAGGGTACGACGTTGAGCGTGTCGCCACTGAGCTTCGAGGGCGATGCGTGCACGAACGTGATGTACGCCTGCCCAAAGCCGCCACCCGCATCGAAAGCGCCTGCTCTCAGCCACACCTCGTAGACCACGGCATAGTTCCAATTCGGCGTCAGCGGGTTTGGCGTGTACTTCTCGTCGGTCTGGGGAGAATCGACGCTGCAGTCCCCAGTTGAACCGCACGCGGAGTTCGCACAGTATCCGCAGCCGTTGATGTTGCGATCGATCGAACTCGTAGCGGCTAGTACGTCGGAAGCGCTTCCGACCACCATCGCTCCGTCTCCGCCGGACACTCCGAGGTTGTCATACGCGCACGCGATTGCGGCCGCGCCAGCGCTCGTCGTTGGTTCGGTTGCAGGCGCGCCGCCTGCCCCGGGGGGAGCCTTGCCGGGCTTGCCGGGCTTGTCTGCTCCCGGGCCCTTGGTGTTGGTCAGGCTGTGGATATAGTCCTCTTTGAAATCCATGACCGTCTTGCCGCTCGCGTCAGTGAGGAGCAGCTCGACGTGATCGCTATTCGTCAGCTGGCTATTGAAGGTATGGCCCTTCGTACCCCAACCGATGCTGTTGACCCCATAAGTATTGTCGACGAACTTCGGATCGAAAGTGACGCGAATGTGCACGTAGCTGACGCCATTGACGCTCTCGATCACTTGCTCAATCATGGCGGCCGGATCTTCAGGCGTTGGATCCTGCACGCTGCCCGTCGGGTCTGCGCCGAAACAGAACACGGAAGGTGCTCGACTTACCTTCGCGTCAGCCGCATTGGCCTCGCAGGTCCCGCCGCATTGACCCGCCGATTCCGGCGCGCATCCCGTACGGAGCGGGCGCCAGCTCACGCCCAGGCCCTGGAACGGAGCCGAACCATCCGAGGTAGTGAAGCTGCTTTGACCGTTGTTGACGGTGGTCGTGACGTTGCCTTGGCTGCCGACGCTCACGGCACCAGTGCCATTTCCTTGTCCACCAGCACCCGGGTTGCTCGGTGTAGTACAGGCTCCATTGCTGCACGAGCCACTCTGGCATTCGGCGTTGCTGACACAGCTAAAGGAGTTCGGCAGGTTCTGACCCGCAGCGCACTTGCCATTGGAACAAATTCCACTCGCGCATTGCGTCGATTGGGTGCAACTCGAATTGGCCGGCACGTACTGGCCGCTGCCGACGCAAACGTTGCTCTGGCATGTCTTACTTACGCAATCTGCGTTTGTCGTGCAGGAGCTACCACTCGAGCCTTTGGGTGCCGCAGTGTTGCCCTCCGAGCCCGGGTCCGATGAGGAGCACGCGCCAAGACCCACGAGAACACTGATAGGAAGGGCCCAGACTAGGGCGCGGTTTCGAAGCAAACTAGGCATCATTGGAACATCCTCGCTTTCTCGGTCGGACAAGTAGCCGTTGCATCATTCGCGTACGTCGAGCGCACTGGTCGTGTCTGATCCGGTTCCCGCGGGAAGCGCGCGCGCCGTTGCTGCAAGCCTTCTCAGGCTCCGCCCTGTGACGACAGGTCAGATTCGAAGTACGAAAACCAGCAGTGTGAACGACTCCTGCAACGCGCTGTGAACTCGGCTGCCGCTCGGCTCGCGACGCCCAAGTGCCAACGCTTGTCGGTATGTACCGGCACGACGGCGACCAGCTCACGCTTTTCGATCTTTTGTTCGAGTGCGACTGAATGTCGCTTGCCGGTCACTCGGACGGTGACGACTGAGGGCGAATTCCGGATCGCGTGAGCCGTTGTGGACGCTCAGGGTACTTGCCCTCTCGAGGTACAGCCGTGAGCCATTCACTTCGAAGGTACTGCGCTTGGTCCGTCGCGCTGATTCTCGCAGCTGCTGCGTGTGGCTCGCTCGAAGAAGACGAAGCGGCCAGCGATGCGAAGTGCGTTCCGGGCCAATCTACTGCGTGTGTGGGTGCGAACTCCTGCCAGGGGTTTCAGCTCTGCAACGACGACGGGAGCGCCTACGGCGTCTGCAATTGTTCAAACCCGAGCAATAGTACGGGCGCCACTTCGAGCACGGGGACTAAGCTGAGCAGCCCTATCGCAGCGACGGGTGGGTCGCGTTTCGCCACGAGCGATCACTTCAGCTCCTTCGCGTATGGTGGGGCGAACCCGACCGGTACCTTGAACGGCGTCGGGGGCGTGCTCGCGGCCGCCGGAGGATCCGTGAACGTCGCAGGGGCGAGCGCACGCGGCTCGACCGTCGCAACGGGCGTCTGTGCGCCGGTTGACATGTCCAGTTACGTATATCCGACGTACAAGCCGGCGCGGCGTTTGGGCGCGAGCTGTTCTGAAGCCGAGATCCAGAACTACTACGACGCGTGTTATTCGAAGGGAAACTGTGCCGATTTTCAGCCGAACGGCAAGAGTGCGGCCTGCGGCACTTGCCTCGCGCCGTCGGCCGTCGACGCTGCCGAATACGGTCCGATTATCAGACTCGGCGGGACTAGCTCACCACTCGACATCACTAACATGGCTGGCTGCATCGAACTGATGGGCGAGTCAGATTGCGCCAAGCCACTGATGGTGGCGTCGCTGTGCGACTACTACGCCTGCGCGAGCAACTGCTCAGCGACTGACTCAGCTAGTTATCAGGCACTGATGACCTGCATGACAACGGCTCGCAGCACCGCCTGCACTGGCGCCCAGAGTGCTTCGGTCTGCATTCGAGATCCGGCACACGCGGCCGCGTGCTCTGGCTCCGGTTTCGCCGGGCAGTTCCTGGCCATCGCACGCGCTTTCTGCGCGAAGAGTCCGTGATTGTTGCGTCAGAGGAGAACGTTATGCCAAATGGAATTCTGCGTAATCGGTGCTGGATGCTGCTTCCGCTCGTACTCGCGGGCTGCCAAACCCAAACCGACGATGAGGGGTCGGACGGAAAAGGCAAAGGGAACACGTCATCAGGTGCCAACTCCTCCACCATTTCGATTCAGCCAAGCTACCCGGCAAACAGCGCAGGCGGCGAAAGCTCTTCGGGAAATGCCGTCGGCTTTGCTCTGACCTCGGATGGGCGCTGCCAATTGAACGTTGCCGATCAAGCTTGCTCGTTCGAGGCATTCGAGACCGAGAATGTGCCGCTCGACATCTTCGTGATGTTCGACCGCAGTGGCTCGATGTGTAGCTGCGTCGATCCACCAATGAACGGAAATCCGTGCCCCGATCCCACCTGCAAGAAGACGCGCTTGCAGGCGATTCGTGAGGCCATGTCGGCATTCATGGTGGACAACGGGAGCAATGGACTCGGCATCGGACTCGGTTACTTTGGCCAACAGCCGATCGGGGCGGCGGATTGCCGTCCGGAGACGTACGCCGTGCCGAGCGTAACCATCTCCGGCTTGCCCGAAAATTCGACCAGCATGATGGCCTCGCTGAACACGGCTGATCCGATCGGTGAAACCCCGACCGGCGGCGCTATCCGCGGCGCGTGCACGTACGCACGGCAGTGGAAATCAGCTCACGCGGAGCGCGAAGTCGTGATTTTGTTCGTGACCGACGGCGAGCCCAAAGCCCCAGTGACGTGTCCGAACGGCGAAGGAGCATGTTGTCCAACGCTCGTCGATGCCAATCAGGCGGCCGCCGAGTGTCTTAGCGGGAGCATCAGAATCAAGACCTACGTGCTCGGCGTAGGGCCGTTCTTGCAGAACCTCGATCAGATCGCCAACGCGGGCGGAACCTCTCGGGCTTACTTGGTCGAGGGTGGCGACGTTGCCCAAGAGGTACTCAACGCCCTGAACGAGATTCGTGGGAACGCCACGATCCCGTGCGACTTTGCCCTGCCGACGTCCGACCCGGGCCGCCAAGTCGACTTAGGCAAGATCAACATTGCCTACGCGAATTCTGACTGCAATGGCCGCGTCTTTTATCACGTCGAGTCCGCGAACGCCTGTACGGGGCAAGGTGGTTGGTACTACGACAACCCGAATCAGCCAAGCCGAGTCCAGCTATGTCCCTCGAGCTGCAACGAGGTCTCGGGCCCATCTGGCAAGTTGGCGTTCTACATCGGCTGCAATACCCTTCAAACTCCACTCCTTTAGCGCTATGGCCACGGCCCTGAGCTACAATTTGCGCGTGTTGCCCTCCCAGCCCACGACTCGATCCGGCAGCGGCCCTTCGGACGCTGCCTTGGTTGTGGCTGCGCGCGCGAACGAGAGCTGGGCCAAGGAAGCACTCTTTCGCCGTTACGTTCATCTCGTGAATGGACTCGCGTTTCGCGTGATCGGACGGGATGCCGATTTGGACGATCTGGTTCAAGACAGTTTCATCGAAGCTTGGCGTTCCCTGCACCGTCTAGAGAATCCTCAGGTGTTCAGCTCCTGGTTGTCTGCCATCGTCGTCCGAACCGCGCACAAAATGTTGCGCCGGCGGCGGCTGATGACCGCCATTGGATTGCGCCAACGCGAACCGATCGACCTCGATAACCTCGTGTCTGGCAACGCGCCTCAGGACGTACAAGTGGAGCTTCGAGCCATCTACTCACTCGTTGAGACACTGTCTCCGTCTACAAGGCTCGCTCTACTGCTGCGACGAGTTGAAGGGCTCAGCTTGGAAGAGGTAGCGAGCATGCTCGGGGTCTCGCTGGCAACGGCCAAGCGACGTATCGCTGACGCGGAACGTCAATTGGAGTCCATGACAGCATTTGAGTCAGGCACCAAAGGGGGAGGGCGATCCCCTGCACACCAACCCAAACGCGCTTCGGAGGGGTCATGAACGATCCACCCAGGCTAGCAACTCACATCCAAGTCCCGGCGCTCTCCGAAGCGCGAATTCAGCGGCAATGGTCCCGCATCGTCGAACAGCCGTCGAGGCCGCTGCGTGGAGCTAACACGTGGTACTTCGCTGGCTTTGCCGTAGCGGGGCTCCTCGTTGTGCTCGGCGTCTATACGTATCAGCACCGGCCGGCAGTTGAGCATGGTCCTCAAACGGCTCAACTCGTGGTCGAGCGCGACGGAGCAGGGAAGGAAAGCCTTTCACTGCCGGAAGGGCTCTCGATTATGCTGAAGGGCGGTGAGTCACGCTATCGCGTGTTGGAACGCACGGAACAGCGCGTACATCTGCAGCTCGAGCGCGGCGCTGCCGAATTCGATGTAACGCCGGGTCGAAAACGCCACGTCGTCGTTAGTGCGGCGGGCTTCGACGTCGAGGTGGTTGGAACGCACTTCGAGGTCGCGTTAGCGGGGTCAGTCGAAAAACCTGACGTAGCGGTGCGGGTGCAGCACGGGACTGTGCGTGTGCGTCCAAGTGGGCAAGAGCGCGTCAAGGAACCAATTCGCACCCTTTCAGCCGGAGAGTCCTGGTCGACGCGCACTGACGTGTTGCCCACTCCTCAACCCGCTGCGTCAGAGAATGAGCCGCCCAGCAGCGTAGAACACGCGGAACCGCAGGCCACCGGGGTTGCGTCGGCTGCGTCCAATCCCCGCACCCCGAGCGCCAAGGAGCTTTTCGAAGCTGCCGAAACAGCTCGGATCAAGGGTCGAGCCCGCGAAGCGGCCACGGCATTGGATCGATTACGGCATACTTACCCGTCGGATCCCAGGGCGGGCTTGGCAAGCTTCGAGTTAGGTCGCCTCCGCATGGACCAGCTCGGAGAACCGGCTGGTGCGGTCAGCGCCTTCTCTGATGCTCTACGACTGGATCCTAGCGCGCGCTTCCGCGAAGATGCACAAGCTAGGCTTGTTCAGCTGTACCATCGAACGGGTCAACTGGACCGTTGCCGTAAAGCACAATCAGAATATGAGGCGCGCTACCCGAGTGGACCCCACGCAAAGGCTATTGCTAGCCTGTGCACGCGCTAAGGCACTAACCAGCTGCGTGGGACCGCTACGGAGGCTCAAACCATGGCACGTGGTGGTTTGTGCGTGCCTAGCAGCGGAGACGGTCGAAGCATGCCCGCTGTCGGGGCGCGAGTGGATTGGAATCGAGTTCGACTCTACCCATACGGGCAGCAGTGTCGATACGGAGGCAAGACAACTCCAATCGAAAGTAGTTGAGCACCTTCAGGCTGAGTTTCGTCCGCAGAACATTGATGTGTGCACCAACCCAGAGGTCTCGGCGGGACCCGCACTTGCCACCATTCGCATCGAGCGAGACGCAACGAACGCGGCTCACGTTCGCGCGCGGGCGGACGATGCCGTCACGCAAAAGGAACTGAGTCGGCGCCTGTCCTTGGACGGCCTGCCCCGAGACGCGCACGCGATGGCAATCGCCTTGGGCGCCAGCGAATTGCTGCGAGCGAGCTGGGTGGAGCTGAAGCTCCAATCGCGAGCCTTACCGAGCAAAGCGCCGCCTCCAAGCGTCGAGCGTGCCGTGGCGAGTCACGAGAAGGACGCGCCCAATGCTGGCAAATTGGGGATCAGCGCTGCCGCCGAAGCCTTCTCGGGTGGGGTTGAGCAGGCTGGAGTCAACGCTGAGTTGTGGCTCGAGCTATCGCGTATCATCGAAGCTTCCGTGCGCTTTGGCGGCCGAACCAGCACGCATGCCACCGCCGCGCACGGAACCATCGCAGGCAACGGTTGGCTACTCGGTGTCGGTTCGCGGCTTGAATTGGCGAAACCCGCGCCGAATCTGAGCCTAAGTTTGGAGTTGTGTGCGGACCTCATGCGCGTGACGTTCAGCGGGAAAGCGATCAAGGGCGCCGTTGCCAGCGCTGAGAGTGGCACGACTGCCTGGGTGAGCCTTGGTCTGGGTAGCGACTGGCGTGTCACTCGGCAGGTTTTCCTGAGCGGCGGGGTGCTGCTCGGTCGCGTTGTCGTGCCGGTCATAGCGGCAGATGACGGCAAGCGGATTCAGGGTTTCACTCAAGGATTGGTGGCGGCACATGCCGGAATCAAAATCCCGTTCTGAGCGCTCAGTGGGGCGCTTTAGCCTGCTCCTACCGTTGGCGTCGTTCGTTTTGCTCTTGCCGTGGGCGTGCCGCGAGCGAGTCCTCGACGTGCTCGGGCCGTTGCC
>JBLNFG010001194.1:0-7195 GCA_050263495.1 Myxococcales bacterium
ATTTCAAGTGCAAGGCAGCTTGTACCGGATACGTTCCACCAGCTCCCTCGTCTGGGCCGGAACGGAGAAGCCAGTCTCTTCTCCCTCAATGGTCACTCGTTCACCCGCGTTTCCGCTAAACACGAGATTAAGGTAGTCCACGCGCTTGTTTTTCGAGATGCCTTTACAGAAGACCTTTAGGTACGCGGGCGCGTTCGTGATGTTGTTCTTCGGATCAGGTTCGGACACGTAACCCGCATCGGAGAGGGCTTGCGCTAGATCGGCCACCAATGCCTGCAGCGAGCTATCGATCATTTCGCGAGCGTCCCCCGATTCGACCTGACCGTCAAGGATCGATCGGGCGCGAGTACCATTCGACCACTTTGGGGTGGTTCTCGACACTACGACAAAGCTCCTCGAGCTTTGGAAACCCAGAAAGCACGTTGGTCGGAACATGGTCGAGTACGCCACGTTTGAGCCAACCCGCCACAATGAAGATTTTGATGTCCGCGACGCTGATTTGCTTTCCCCCTGCGAAGGGGCCCTGAATCTGGCGTTCGGTATTGGCAGCCCAAGTGCGAATCGGACCAGCTACTAGGTCTTCTCGCTGGCGCTTGAGCTCCTCGGGCTCATGAATGCCGAACGTTTTGGTGATGGCGTGACGCAGATCTTCCACTGCGCACATCAATGACTCGAGTCGAAGCGCTTCCCACTCGTCCTTCGGCAGAAGCCCATGATGCCGTCCGATATGCCCTAAAATAGCGTTCGACTGACTCACGACTGGCTTACCCTCTAGTTCGAGGGTCGGTAAGCAGCCAAACGGAGTGGTGGGTTTTAGTGCAGGCCAGTCACTTCGCTGAATCCGATGGTCTTCGAAGTCGGCTCCCGCGATAAACAGGGCCAGGCGACACTCCTCGCCTCGGCTCGTGGGAGAATCGAAATAGGTGAGTTTCAACTTAGTCATGGGACAAGCAGCCTAGGTCAACTCGAGCGAAAGTCATCCCTGATCCGCTTAGCAGTGCTCGTAACGAAGCTCTCATGGCTGCCCGCACCCGAGGAGGCGCGCCCCCGCCAACCACGGCGTGCCCACCATTCTCGAGCAGTCCAGAGCGGTCGGGAACGTCTACTCCTTAGCGCTGGCCGCCTCGCGCGGCGCCGTAATGGTAACCTTGGCTGCCGCAGTCGAACCGTGATGTTCTGGGCGATACATCTCCTCCGCGAACGCTGGTGGCAGCGCGAAGTTCCCGGCGATCGTGGCACGTGCCCGGTATTCGAACCGCGACACGCCGGGTTCGAGTCGTTCGACGTAGAAGTTCACGCGCTCGTCGTGCACATCGAGCTGGTAATCGCGGTGCACGGATAGCAGCAATGGGCGTCGCGCTCGGGCATCAGCAACGTCGTTTTTTGGGGTCAGTCGTGGATCGATCGGCTCGAGTCCAGCGGGCAGCGGCACTTCGATGTTGACGTGATGCCGTAGACTCGACGAGAAAAGCTGGATCTCGCCGAGAACCGCCTGCCCAAGCTCGAAGGTCGCCGCACTGAGCACGGGTTTGGCCGAAGGCCACTCGTCACCGCTGCCAAAGGGTGCCATGGCATGGACAATCTCGAACCCTCGCGCAATTGCGGTCCGGGCAGGCTCCGTGGGCTCGAAGGTGAGCCGCGCTGCGTAAAAGAGCTTACCATGACCCTGGTGTTCGAATATGAGATCCGTAGGGCTGGAACTTGGCGACCAAGCAAACGACGTACGGTACTCGCGGTGACGCGCATCGAGCGTGGTGTTGACCATGGAAGCATCCGCTAACCAAACTCGCTCGCTCGAAACCGACCTACTCCAGTGGTGACGTGACTGGTACTCGGCGATGACGAACAGAGCCCACGCCGACGCTTGCGTCGACGACCAACGCCCTTGCTGACGCTCCGCCAGGAGCCCGCGCAGGAGTCCCGACGCAAGGGGATGATTCGCGTCATGAACGAGCAACGCTCGAAGCATCAAGGCAAGCGTGCGCTCTGATGAATCGAGTACCTCGCCGTAGTCCACGGTTTGAGCCGAGAGGTTGGCGTGGTCACCATTTATTGTAACGCCACCCAGAAGTTGTCGCGTCAACCCTTGCGCAATCTCTTTCCAATGTGACCGTGCAGGTTTGGCTACCCCCATCGCATGCAACAGCCACGCTTTACCGAATGCGGGCAACGCGTTGCGACGCGCAATCAGTGCGTCGATCGCGTCGCTCACGTCTTCGGCGGGCGCCACCTCGGCGAGCACATCCACGATGAACGCCCTCACGTAGGCTGGTTGGGTGCCGCGACCGCTGTCCGAGACGTCAGACACCTCGCGTGTCAGAACATCGCGCAAAAACGCGACCGCCCTTCGAACCGAGACTTCGGATCCACCAACCCCTGACTTGCTCGCATGATGCAACACCCAAGTGACATAAGCCGTCAGCCAGGCCGATGGGCGCTCCGCAGACCAAAAACCAAAGCCACCCTCGTCGCTTTGTCGACTGAGGATGGATTCGACGAGTTGCCTGGTTTGCTCGTCGGAATCATCGGGCAGCACCACACCCTGCTCGCGTGCGAAGCTCTGCATCGCACCGAGCAACAGCAGTCGACTCGACAGCTGCTCGGTGCATGCGTGCGGGAATTTCCATAGATCGTCGATTGCATTCGAGAGCCCAACGAGCGGCGTGTTCGCCAACGAGAGGTCGATTTTGGTTTTGTTGTCTGTGATGCGTGGTAACGGTCCGATCCGTTCGGCGCGGGCACCGTCGGTCTCGCCATAAAGCGCCACCGTGGTGGGGCGACGTATCTGATGGATCGGCAACTCGACGGCCACGGCGTCATGCCCCTGCGGCGCTGAAACGTCGAAACGCAGGTGCGCAGTGCCAACCTTGTCTGCGCGCCAACGGAACGTAACGGGGCGCGCGCGTCCGCCTTCGAGCTCGACGTGCTGCTCACTTGGGCCATTGGAAGCGAGCCCCGAAGCCTGCGCGGTGATGCGGGCGAGCGTCTTGACGCCACTCGCCGCCGAGAGGGCCACTCCGGCTTCGAACACGTCACCCACACGCGCGAATCGCGGTGCCATTGGACGCGCCGAGAGGGGCAGTCTGACGTTGACCGCTGCTTGGCTGGAACCAAAGTCACCACGCTCGGTCGTTGCCACGGCCATCACCCGTAGGCGAGTGAGCTGCTCAGGAACACGAATCGAGGCGCGTGCGCGGCCCGTAGCATCCGTGAGTAGGTGCGGCTGAAACAGCACGGTGGCGGGCCCACGTCGCCGCGCCTTGGGTAGCGTGGCTCCGCTGCCTGTTCCGTGTCCCAAGGTGCCGATACTGCCGAGGCCGATCCCTTCTCCGCGTCCTCCCTCACCGAATGGTGAGAGCCACCCCAGTGACCGCCGGCTATCCAAAGTCGTGGTCAGGAGGGACTGCGGCGGCGCGAAATCCTCCAGAGGCTCGGGAAGCCGATAGTCCGTCAATTGGAGCACCCCTTCGTCCACGGCCCACAGCGCAAGCTCGGAAGGAGCTGGCTTGCCCAGGCGGTCCGTGACTTTGACCGCACACTGGATGGTGTCACCCGGCCCCGCGTCGGTGCGCTCTGGAGTCACCTCGACGAACAGGCGCCATTCGTCGTCAGCGAGGCGAAGCGGCACCGAGCCATGGGCGTAGGCCACGTCGATTGTGTCGTTGATCGGGTAGGCACTCTTACGGCCACCGCGACGCAACGCCATCACGTTCACGAAGGCATTGTTCCCCATGTCGTCTCGAACCGGCACGTCGAAATGCGCGCGACGACCAATGTCGCGCTCCTCATGCCAGTACACGCCATCGCGCTCCAAGGTAACGATCGCCCAGGCATGCTCGAAGGGAGAATTCACCGTCAGATGTGCCACCTCCCCCGTGTGGTAGCTTGTGCGATCGAGTTCCGTCTGCAGTGGGCTCGGCTCGACCGGCCACCTGCCGTCGATCGATTCGTGGCGCGAGTTCTTGGCGTTCTCGGTCACATACACGGTGTCTGCAGCACGCGTCCATGCGCCTTGGTCGTCTCTCGAGTCCGCTACGATCACGTGCGTTCCCGGTTGCCGCGGGACCAGCGGACAAGCGCGGACCTGGCCGTCCGAGCGCAGCCGACAACGCGCGACGAACACGAGGCGCGCCGCGTGCTGCTCGTCGTCCGAGTCCTCTGGCTCCGTCGCGTTGGCTTCTCGAAATAGGGAGACCTCAATCTCTCGCCCACTCAAACGCTCACCATCCAGGCCAAGAGCCACCACGTCGAACGCGGCAGGCGCGTGCACGGAGGCGGCCTTAACGTTGAGTCCGACATAGTGGGCCGCAGGATGCACCAGCACGCTTCCAAAACCAGTGACCGCCTGCCGAGCTACGTCAAAGACCTCGGCGTGTAGCGTCAATCGCTGGGGGCCGAGCGGTGGCTCTTCGAGACGCTGATCGAGGTCGAAGGTGCCACTGTTCGAAAGCCGCGCTTCACCACCAGGGATCCTCGCGCGTGGGCGGCGCTCCCCCTCGTATTGCTGCAGTATCGCAGCCGAGGTTTGATATTGGCTCGCATTGGGGGGCGTAAATGCGTCGGGTTGCAACGTGTAACGCCACTTCACCTTCGCCTGGCGCATCGGCTCACCGAAAAGGTACGTCCCTTGGATCTGAAAACGCGCGGAAGCATTCGCGACGACGGGTTGCGGGCTTGTAACACTCACGTCGAACTCGAGCGCACGGGTCTCCGAAACGAAAATCGACGTCCCGAAGATCTGACCGCCGAGCGCAGTACCAAGCTCGAGTCGGGGACGTTCCAGTCGCGCAGGCAGGTCAAACTCGGTGGCAAATCCCCCAAATCCATTCGAACGCACGCTGCGCTTCGCGATGGTTTGGTGAGACGAGTCTCCCTGGTTGATCAGCTCGATTGCAAGGGTGCGATCGACAAGCGGGTGGCTACGCCCGGCGGTCATCTGGTGCACGTAGCCCTTGACATAGACCCTGTCGCCTGGACGATATACCCCGCGATCGAGGAACAGTGAGACCCTCGGTGAGCGCACATTGGGCTCAGGAGCGCCATCGCCGACGTGCTCGCGGCTATTTTGCAGATCCAGGGTACTCCAGTCGTTATCGCGCTCGACCAACAACATCCATGGGCCTCGCTCCACCTGTCCTCGGCGCTCGTCGACCAATTCCTCGGCCCACATGCCCGCCAATGCTTCGACTGGGATCGTTGCGAGACCGTCGGCGCCAGTGACCCCAAGCAGGGACGACACGCCGTGGTGCACGAGGGAGACGCGCGCATCCGCGACCGGCCGTTGATCGCTCAGCGAAGTCACCCACACCAAACCGCCATCGAGCCAGAGCTTGGTCGTCAATGCCAGATTGGACACCGACAGTATCGTTGCTTCGCTCTCGAACCGAGGTGATGCTGCGATGGCATCGGGAGCCGTGGGCTCGATGTCGATTAAGAGTGTGCCGCTACCAGTGCTGCGATCGAGCCAAGGCTTGACGTCCAAGGCGCCGTCGAACGGCTTCGTCGGTACTTCTTCGACGTGGTGATGCGTCCAATGCCCGGACAGCAAGGCTCGTGCGTCCGTGACGTCTGCGCCATATTGCCGCGGGCGCAAGGCGAGGAACTCTCGTGCCGACAGCGCACGGACGCCAATCGAGTAGTCTTTCGTGTCAGCAGCAACCATTCGAATCGGGCCCAGTAGGTGCGGCTCAAGGCGTTCGCCGTTGACCCCAATCGAGACGCGCGGCGAGGGGACGTCGGCTGAGGTTCGGAATCCGAGCGTTTGGGATTTCTCGGTGCGCCCCCCGAACTTGCCGCGTAGCCCTTTCGGGATCGTCACTCGGTAAGTAGTGTCCGACTTGAGTTCGCCCAGCTCCACCAACCCGGTGTCGCGCAGCCTGAAGGGTGCGAGCGGTTCGATACGAATCGCGTTCAGTAATCCTCGATTCACGGGGGGATTGCTGAACGAGAGCTCTGCGAACCTACCAGTGACGCACGTCGAGTCGTCACGGCTTGGCCAGCACTCGACGGTCGCCAACGGAGCCGTGTGCGTGCGACAGCTCGCTTCGACGCGCTTGCCGGCCTGTAGTGATCCCTCGTTGGAGCGAAGCGTCGCATCGGCGCTCAACCGAATCTCACTGCCAATGGGCCAGGCGGTCTTCGGCGAGATCCGATAGACGCGCTCCGGGTACCGCTCGTTCGGCGAGAGGCGTAGAGGCCAGTTGGACCAATTGTCGGTGCCGATGTCCCGGATCTGAACCCTGACGGCGCGCTCCACTTCGGCCATCGAGGTACGCTGGGATAGGCTCACGCGCAGTGAAGCCGTGGGGGCTACCGTGCGGTGCTCGTTGCAATCGTGAAACCAAAGTTCGGGGCGTGCTGTCGTGAACTCGAATCCCACCGATTGTGCGAGCCGCGTCCCGTCGATCCCGGATAATTGCTCTGGCACTTGGACGTGAAACGCGGTTGCGAGCGGGAATTCGTGTGCTTCTGGTTCGAACACGACGCCGTGGGTACCCACCCACGTCCAGTGCCCCGGAATGGGTGGCTCGATCGAAAAGCCAGCTGGGTCGACGTCGTCCCCGTCCAATGCGCGAACGGGCCGATCGAAGATGATCGCAATCTCTCGCGGTTGGTCTTGGGGTCCCTGCGGTGACACGTGCAAAACGCGCAATGGGCCCGGCTGCGCAACGGTCGACGCTGGCGCTCGCGGCGCCAAGCCGGGACCGGATTCGACGAACCGAGGGGGGCGGTCAGGGGTGCAGGCAATGCACCAAGTGACGCTCAAGCCAAGAAAATATTCTGAGAAGAATCGAGATAAGCCGGCGGCCATCGTGCTGGTTAGAGCCGTATGGCATTCGATCCTTTGGAAGCAACTCAGCTTTTGCCGACGATGCGACCCCCGTGTCGCAACCTTGGGGCATTCCGCGGCGATTCGGCTCGTTAAGCACGCTAGTAGCGCGTTTCTATCGAAACGATAGGTCCCTCGGACCCGCCGCTACGCGGCAGATCGCGCGCTACTAGCCTCGTTCGTTCTTTGGGCAGTCGCCCCAACCCAATTCGCTGCGCTAATACCCCTCACCTCAAGTTTCGGGTACTAGTCTCGAGTTGAGCACTTTTTTGGGATAGTCGGCGGCTACCGGCGGCAGCAACCGCACCGGCGGCAGCAACCGCACCGGCGGCAGCAACCGCACCGGCGGCAGCAACCGCACCGGCG
>JBLNFG010001195.1:0-4392 GCA_050263495.1 Myxococcales bacterium
CGGAGCCTCCGCGTCTGCGTGTCTTGATCCGGAATCACGCCCGCTGATTTGGCGACCGTTACTGGTCGACAGCAACGGGAGCAACATTCTGATCGAGAACGGATTCGTCATTCGAGTACACCGTCCTCAGTGCAACCATTCCCGCAAACGCCCACAGCGTAAAAACCACGAACCACGGCTTCATAGCGAAGTGAGATTGAGCAAGTCGCATGCCAGCATGGATCCTGGGTGCAACGTTTCAACTTCGAGTCAAGCGAACGTGTTCGTGGGTAAATCACCCGCCCGTATCCAGCACCAAAAGAACCCTCAGCGCGAGAGGCGTGACAGCGGCGCACGCCCGTGACGCGGATGCCAGAGGGTGAGCGCCACCCCACGAACCATTCACGCCATTGGGGCGTGTGCCGAGGCGGGGGACGCGAGGCCTTCGGGTCGTCGGGCTCTCGAGCTTGCGCCCGAGATTTGGTGTCACGGCTCAAGTTTCGAAGATCCCTGCAAGGTCATCGCGCTCCAGCGATTCACGATCGAGCAGCGACGAGACTAAGGTGTCAAACTGCGCACGTCGCTCCGCGATAACGGCAGTTGCCTCTTCGAGCGAACGGCTGAGGATCTGACGCGCCTCGTCCTCAATGACTGAAATGGTAGTTGAGCTCGTCCCACTCTCGGTGGCAATGCGCTGCCCTAGAAACGCGTGCTCCGCATCATGGTCATAGTAGACCGGGCCGAGTCGTTGGCTCATGCCGTAGTGCGCCACCATGTGGGTAGCCAGACGTGTTGCCTCCTTCAGGTCGTTCTCTGCGCCCGTTGAAATGCCGCCCAATACGAGTCGCTCTGCGGCGTGCCCGGCCATCAGCACGCGCAATCGCGCCTCCAGCTCACCTTGCGTCATGATGTGGCGATCGACGCCGGGGCTTTGTTGCGTTGCTCCGAGCGCCATACCCCGAGGGATGATACTCACGCGGTTTGGAGGGTCCGTCTCGGCGGAATACTGTGCTACCAAGGCGTGCCCGGACTCGTGAATCGCAACTCGTTTCTTCTCCTTTGAGTCCAACTTGGTTTCGCGAGGATCGCCTAGAACGATCTTGTCGAATGCAGTCGAGAAGTCTTCGCCCAGAATTTCTTCTCTGCTCTGGCGCGTCGCCGACAAGGCCGCTTCGTTGACCAAGTTCGCCAAATCGGCGCCTGAGAAACCAACCGTACTTTCAGCCACGTGCTGCAGATTCACGTCAGAGCTCAGTGGCATTCCTTTCGAGTGCACACCAAGAATTGCCTTACGAGCCGCCAACTCTGGTCGATCGACGAGAATGCGACGGTCGAAGCGGCCTGGCCGTAGTAACGCTGGATCGAGTACGTCGGGACGATTAGTCGCCGCAACGACAACAACCAGGTCATTTCGCTCGAATCCATCCATTTCCGACAATAGCTGATTGAGGGTTTGCTCGCGTTCGTCGTGTCCTGCGCCAAGACCGGCTCCGCGCGCACGCCCGACGGCGTCAATCTCGTCAATGAACACAATAGCCGGGGCATTCTTCTTCGCTTCGCTAAACAACTCACGCACGCGCGCAGCTCCGAGCCCGACGAACATCTCGATGAACTCGGACGCCGAAATTGAATAGAACGGCACCCCGGATTCGCCGGCAATCGCTCTCGCCAACAGCGTCTTGCCTGTTCCGGGTGGACCGACCAGCAGAACACCTCGCGGAACCCTACCGCCGAGACGCTGGAAGCGCTCCGGCTCCTTGAGAAAACTCACAATCTCCATCAAGTCGTTCTTGGCTGCTTTAGAACCTGCCACGTCGTCGAAGGTCGTGCGGACGGAGGTCGCTTTATCGAATTTTCGCCCCTTGTTGCCGACGAACGCGGCAAAAGGTCCGCCCGCCCCCAGAACGCCCTTCGCGCGTCGCGACATCCAGACTGCCACGCCGATGATGAGCGCCCATGGCAGGACTGTCAGCGCAATCTGGGCACCAACAGACTGCTCTTGGGGCTTGACCTCAATCGTTACAGCCTTTTCATGCAATAGTGGCAAGAGGCTGGTGTCACTCGACGCAAGGTTGGAACGGAATGTCTGGACGTCCTTGCCCTGTACAGTTTCGGGGTTTTTCAGTCTGCCGTCGAGTCCTTCTCCATCCATCACGACGGCACTTACCTTGCCGAGTTTTGCCCACTCATAAAAGACCGAATACGGAACTAACGTCTCTGTCGCCGAGTTGTCCTTCAGAGCCCACGTCGCAACCAGCATCGCGACCAAGAAGAGCATGAAGCCTCCCAAAAACCGTACGTATGGCGGCGGTGGTGGCAGTTTGACTGGACTGGGCTCCTGCGGTTCCGCAGTCGGCATCGTGATTACTCCTCACCTACTGGTACTGGCCGCGAGCATTTGGAAAATCGGCACGCGGGGACGCTGCCGACGCACCTGCAGTTTCTGAGCCAGCGGGAGAGGTGCCGGGCCCGTAAATGGCCGGGCGCTGCGGCGGTCGGCATTCGAGTCGCGAGCGCCTAGATCGGATCCCGACCGGATCGCTGATCCCAATCGTTCTGATATGCCTTATCGCTCAGGGCCGTTGCTTCTGCTTGCAGTGCCTCCTTGGACGCAATCGGGATCGTCGTGACCGCATTGGACGGCATGGTTGCCGCGCTTACGATGCGCAAGAGTTTGGTCGCATTGGAGCCACCGAGCGCAAAATGAACGTGTCCATCCACGCCTGAGGAACCGTTGGTCACGCCATCCGAACAGGGCTGGCTAGAACATTGAACTTCACCTCTCCTGCAGACGTGTCTTCCACTTTCGCCAGGGGGCCCGCCGCGACCACCCCCTACATCGATATCGAGACCTGCAAGTTGACCCGACGACACGAGTTCACCAACTACGAGACTTACGAATCCGCCTGGAGTGCCACTTCCTCCCGCATGCCCGCGCAACGATGCCGCGCTCAACGAGTCTGCGGCGGGGCAGCTGCATCGATTACCGTTGTCGACACAGGTAGCCTGCGCTTCAACATCGCTGTTGGGGGTGTAGTTGACGCTTCCGAAATCAGCACGCTCACCGCGCATGCCCTGCGACCCGTTGGCGCTAACTTTGATATTCTTGCCCAGTCGTAAGCCGTTCGTCGCAACAATCCCCAGGAATAGGCCGCTCTGAAGGATAATCGTCGTGTTGCTGGGAATCTCGAGACACGCGTCCCGGATCAGCGTATTGCGGTGGAATTCGAACGCTGGCAGCGTGCGAAACTTCAAGCAGCGTTTCCCTGGAGCCATGGCAACTGGCTCGCCGTTGATGGTCGGGCCAACGCGTGGCGCTTCCTGCGCCAACCATGGCACATTGTTGGAAGTGAGCTGCTCCGGCTGCGGCGAAGTCACGGAAATGGGTTCGAGCTTCGTCGCAGACTGGGCTGGCGCGGACCGAGGTTGGATCTCGTGACACGCGATGACCGCACCGGTCCCAATCAACAGATAGATACCGCAGTGGCGGAGGGCTTCGGACATTATTGAACTCACTTCCGGTGATCGCTCGATGTTCAGCAAACACGGTCACCTGCTACGTCGATGCAATATGCAATACCGCGATAGCCAGTATGACGATCGTGCTCATGCAAGCCATGTGCCCTGGGGTGCAACCATCGCAGTCTTGAAGCGCTAGGCACTGCCGCCACCCACTCTTTGGTGCTCAATGCCAATCGACACCGATTGGCATTTCGCGAAACCAAATTCGCAAATTGCGACTCCTGCTTTCCCGCAGGAGAGTGCACGACCTGTCCGTCTGAGATCGCTAAGCTCAACGCTCATCGTGGGGCGAGGCTTGGTGGGGGAGGTCTTGAGGGCAAGGCGACTGCTGCTGCAACAGCTTCGCTGGGTCAACCCGGAGATTCACCCACCAGGCGCCGTCATTCATGATCGCGCACGGATGCCTCTCCTCTGCGCTGATGGCAGTGACGCCCGAGCTCAGCCGCGGAGACTCAAATCAGAATGGTACTACTCAACGCGGCTCCGTCCCCGTGCCTTCCAGAGTCTTTCTTGTGGCTTGTTCGTCGCAATCACAGTGGTACTCGCAATTCGATTGGCGACCTTCTGCCCAACGTGCGAAGCGGCGGAAGAGGAAACGTCAAGAGGATCCAGGTCGTCCCCGATCCGGCGCCAACAAACCGCGATCTGAGTCTGGACTCCAGCAGATAACGCCACACCCGACTGTCTATCGTTTTTACCCGCGGTCACCGAGTCTGCTCCTCGCCGCAAATCATGCGCCCGAGAAACCGGCGCTACAGGTTTGCCACACGAGCACGACGCTCAGTTACCAGATCCGCGCATCCTTGCCGCAAATCATTCGTTCCAGGAACGGACGCACTACCGGTTTGCCACAACGAGCACGAGCGCTGTCACCGGGTCCGCGCATCCTTG
>JBLNFG010001196.1:0-5806 GCA_050263495.1 Myxococcales bacterium
GGGTGGAGATTTTCAGGTCGGCGCGCTCTCGCAGGTGATGAATACGCCGCAGTGCCGTGCCCTGACCGCAAAGGCGTGGCTTGAGCAGGGTGTCGGTAAAAGAACCATCGTGTTCTGTTCCGGAGTCGAACATGCGGCGACGCTAGCGACTGACTTTCAGTCGCTGGGGATCCGAGCCGAGAAGATCGACGGCAAGACCAAGGAACGCGCTGAGCTGCTGCAACGCTTCCGCGAAGGTGAATTGCAGGTGCTCACCAATTACGGTGTGCTCACGGAAGGGTTTGACGATCCAGGCGTGAGTTGCATCTTGATGGCGCGCCCCACGACGTCTCCACTCGTCTACACCCAGTGCATTGGTCGCGGGCTTCGCTCTTCGCCGGGTAAGTACGCCTGCACCGTGATCGATTTGGTCGATCGCAGCACGCATCAGCTCCAGTACGATGCCGTGCAAATGGCGGGGCTTCCGCCGAAATGGCGCTGCCGCGGTGGCGACCCGTTCCGAGAAGCCAAGGCACTCAGTGGGATCAAGGTGACGAGCCCAGAAGCGTTCTTGCGCATCAGAAACGCCAGTTCCCTGCAGGAGGTCCAATCGATGCTAATGAGCTTACCTCCGAACGTGGCCGTCGCTGGACTCGACGGACAGCCCGTTCTCCGTTACACCCAAGTTACTGAGGCTATTGCCGCGGACGTCGCCGAGAAGGAGGCAAAACGTCTGCTTCGTCAGGCGCAGGTCTGGGGTGCCAAGGTGGACGTGGGAGACGAGCTCATCACGGTGACCTTCCGCTCACCAGAAACCGAGAACGAATTCTACGCGCCATTGAAATGGCACCTCAGCCAAGCCACTGGGCGACGCGTCGGTTACGCGCCGGCGAAGCGCAAAAGCAAGCCTAATCCACGCGCATTACTCAAGTCGATGTTACCGGAGGGGTGCCGGATCGCCGCGTTCGAATCCGCCGGCAGTGGCGATTCCATCGTGGCCACAGTAACTGGATTGGTGCCACGCGAACTCGACGGCCTCGCGCGGGAGTTCCTCGTAGAGTACGGCGTGTCCCTCGACGTGAAGGGTCAGATGTCGTTGTTCTGAAGTGAGAACTCACTTGGTCGTGACGTTGCTCATCCACGTCGGTTCCGGGAAGGCCTCCTTGGAAAGCTTGGTCTTCCACTCATTGTCGTTCAGCCGCTTCCAGTTCTCCGTGACGAACTCGCCGTAGGCAAACGCTAGCCCTGCATAGGCGCGTGGCCCTTGACAGGTGTCCGCAGTGACGATCATCAGGCGCGGCGAACCGGTCCCAACATGCAAGACGCGACCGACGTCGGCACCGCCCTCATCCGTAGGCTGCGTGTGCACATCCGCGACTACAGGGTCGTACTCTAGTCCTGCGTTCTGATCGAGGTACAGTTTCAAGTACCAACCACTCAGGTTGCTGTAAACCGCCCCACCGCACATCGACTGCTCGTCCCATTTCACCGCATCATTGATGAAAGCCAGAAGCTCTGCCGAGTGCGCTGTACCGGCGCGTTGGTTCTCTGCCATCTTCTGGAGATTGTTGGTCACAACCTTGAATCCAGCGACCCATGCTTCGGTTTTTGTTTTGAGCGTCGCGGCAGACGTGGGAAGTGTGCTCGCGACGACGCCCACGGCGTCGGCCAAGGTGCCCAACTTGGCGTAGAACTCTGGATACGGGTCAACGTACGCGTCTGGAAATTCGCAACTTACGCCGACCGAGTATGACTGTTTGGCATAGAGAATCGTGTCGTGTCGAAGCTCTGCCCAAGAGCCCAATTGGGTGGATAGAATTCGGTTCTGCCAGGCACTCGTCTTGGTTACGCTGGGCAGCGTGTTGTCGTTGGTTGGTGACAGGCTGCGTAGCGACCCAAGCCAACGGGTGTAGATGCTGCCCTCCCAGTAACTGGATTCGTGAGCGTCCACCAGCGCGCGCGTCTTAGCCAAACCCTGAACGTACGCGGCGTTGGTGAACTCCGCGGACAGGAGTGGCAGGGCTGAGTTGTTGCCCAATGCAGCAAAGGCCACATCCAGTGGCTTTGGCATCATGCGTTTTTCGACGCGGTCATGCGTTACGTTTACGAAAGTCAGACTGTCCACCGTGAAGCGCTGTCCAAACAGGAGAAAACTGCGGTCGAGGGGGAGCGTGGGCCCATCCACGTCTTTGATGATGATGCGACTCGCGATCCGCTGAGCGCCCCAGCCGCCTCGCGCCAGTTCATCGATGATCTCTTGATCGGTTAAGCGAGCGGAATCGCTGAGTGAAGTGACCCCGAGAGTCTTCATGAGGCCGTCGAGATCCTTGGGCGTCATGCTGTCGTGCTCACCGACGTAAGCGCCGATAGTTGCATCAATGTGCTCCCAAAGTTTGAGGCTCGCATCATCCATGAGCTCCCGCAAAGCGACAGCCGCGTCGAATTGGCGACGATGGAAGACTTGTGTTCCGTCACCCTGCGTCTCAACAAGACGCAGGTCAACGCGACCCAGCCACATCATCGCCTTGAAGTAGCGTTCTAGCAGCGTGCTATCAGTGTAGTGCCCGCGCGGAGCAAACTGCGAGCAGTCTTCCTCGCGCTCGACGCCGAACAGGGTCACTGTTTCATGGCCTTCCGCAGCCGTCGCGCACTTCAGCAGCTCAGCCGCCTGGGTCGAGTCAGCGCCAGCGACGGGGGCCAATGTCTGCTTCGCTAGCAGACTCGCCGCAACCGTGAGGTACAGGTCGGCGTCCTTGGCGACCGCTCGATCCATGTTCGATTCGGCGAGCTTGGTGCGCAGGCCGTCGAGCAGCTGCGTGAGCTCGTTGATCAACGCCAACTCTTCCGTTTGCTTGAGTAGAGAATCAAACGTTCGATGAACGGCTTCGAGGATTGAATCAGCCGAGACGTATACGGGTAGATCCTCAGCGTAGATGGTCTTGTAGCCGTGGGCAAAGGACGCGAATTGCTGGCGGCTGGAAATGACGAGGCCATTAGCTGCGAGTAGGTCCTTCTCATTGTCGTTGAGGGCTAGCCGCGATGCCTGCACCAAGTCCATGCCTTTTGCAGTGGAGGCGTCGTAACTAATTGCCGTCGTCGGCGCTGGATATGCCTCCAATAGCGCAGCTTGATCCATGGCCTTTGCTTGGGTAAGCGACTGCTGCAGGGCAACGGGGACCAGTTCACTGGCTGTTACGGTCTGTCCTGGCTGCTGCGGAGCGCCTCCCGTAGCCACAATCGTGGTGACCGTCGCGCCGCCCGTAGACCCGGTAGTGATGACGGTCGCCCCGCCCGCTGTCACGCTCGTCGCAGGAGCACCTCCGGTGACGGCACTCGTGATCAGACTCGCTCCCCCGACGGCTGAGCTCTGCTTGACGGAAGTCTTGGATGAGTTCCCTCCCGCCGCGCTGGACACGTCAGTTGTGCCAGGTGTGCCATGGGGCGGCTCCGAGGACTCGCAGGCTAAAATCCCGACCACCGAAAACACCAGGCAAGACGACAAATTTCTGTTCATCCGAGACATGGTTGACCTCAAGCTGGTCCCCTACGAGCAACGACCATGCCAGTCAACCGTGGCCCACCGCGCGACGCATCGCGACCGCCCAAAGGCGGAGTCGCCCTCGGCTAGTAGCGCGATTCAATTGAATTGATGGGTCCTACGGACCCGGCCGCTACGCGGCCATCGCGCTACTAGGTCTGTTCCGTTGGGCATTCGCCCAAACCCGAATTCGCTGCGCGAATTCCTAGTACCCCTCACCTCAGTAGCACTCATCACGTCAAAAGATTCGGGGTACTAGCCTGAGTCAGTCCTCAATGCGATCAGCGGATGCGCGTCACGTACCGCCGCCAATGGTGGTCGACGCAGCCGCGTCGCCAATCCTCGCGCGAGCACGGGTCGGAACAGCAGTCGGAGGAGTCGCGACGCCGTAGAGGGGCCCGGTCGCCAGGAGCCCGAATTCCTCTCGCGCATTGACGGCTCCCGTCACCTCAGAACATCGAAGTATTACGTCGACGTGGTCGATGAAGCGCACCCTGTAGAGCATTGCTATCGAAGTCGGGGCGAGAAGCCGTTACGGCGCGGCCACCTGCGCAAGTGTGTAATCGCTGGTTGCGGCCCGGATGATCGCATCCACTACGTCCTTGTGAAGGATGGCGTTATTGGTGCGGCTGAACAGACCGAACGCGTCCGCACCCGTCCCAGTTCCGCCATTATCCCAAATTACCGGAAGAATCCCGCGATCGTGGGCTGCTTTGGTCACGTACTCGACGTAGTATCGGCGATAGTTCTCATACCCAGTCTGGTTCACTGCGCCGTATTCGCCCATCAAGACGGGTAGATTGGCGTCCACGAACTTGCTCTTCAGTTTGTCGAACTGAGCCGTCACGTAGTCTTCCTGGCCCCCATCGTCGTGCCCCTGAGCCGCATTGCCCCAGACGTGAGTACTGCCAGCGCCGGCGTAGTTCCAGGGATCATAGTAGTGCACAGACAGAATCAATTTGTTCGTCACAGAGTCTGTGGGCTTGACGAAGCCCTTCAGGGTGTAATCGATGTTGGTGTTATAGCCCGGTACGATCAAGCAACGCGTAGCGTTGTTGCCGCCAGTGCCCCGCACCGTGTCGACGAAGGTTTGATTGAGTTTGTTGATGACGTCCTGGTGGGCTTGAGGCGGTTCAGCGTAGCCCACATGAATTTCGTTCATCGACTCGAATAGAAGGCGTTCTCCCTTGTCTTTGAAACGCGTGGCAATCTGCTTCCATATGGCCACGAACTGCGTTCTTACCGCAGCATTGTGGGATTCTGTCACGCTACCCGAGTCGTCCAGGATCGAGATCCATTCGCCGTCGCCGTTTTCGGCGCCGTCGTGGTGCACGTTGATGATCGCGTACAGATTGCGATCCAAAACATAACCCACCACCTCTTCGACGCGCTTCATCCAAGCTTCATCGATCGTGTAGCTGGGGCTCGCGCCAAAGTGAGTGGCCCAGGTAACCGGGATCCGGACTGCACCAAACCCGGCATCTGCCACCGCTTGGATCAGCTCTGGAGTGACCGTCGGGTTGCCCCATTTGGTCTCGCCTCCTACTGCGTCCAAGCTGTTGCCCAAGTTCCATCCGACACGCATCTTGGCGAGCAAAGTCTTGGCATCCGGGCTTGAACCGTTCGACGCGCTGCCTCCGCCAGACCCTCCGATCGGTTTCGAGCCGCCACTCGCGGGGGCGCCCGAAGCTTTGGTTCCACCCGTCGCAGCCGTCGAAGTCCTTGTCCCCGTTCCGCCGCTCGCAACAGCGTTCGATGCCTTGGTTCCGCCACTTGTGGCGGCCGAAGTCTTCGCCCGTGTTCCACCGTTCCCATTGCCGCTACTGCTCTTCGATCCGCTCGCGCTACCCCCAGCACTACTCGCGGTGCGTTTGGAGCTAGCCGAACTGCCACCGCTCGTGCCGCCCAATGCCGCTTCGTTTGCGCCGCCGCTTGGCCCATCCTTCTGGCTCGAGTTCGCACTCCCACCCGCACTGCCATCGTCTTTTGCAGCGGCGCTCGTGGTCTTGGAACTGGTTCGGCTACTCGCACGTCCCCCTGTCGCAAAGTAGGTGTCGCCCTGTTCGGTCGAATCTGAAGTGGCGGCGCCACCCTTTGCAGCCCCTTCGCTCGCGCTCTCCGAATTGGCGTTGCTGCAGGCGATTAATAGAGTGAGGGGAATCGGCAAAGCAACAAGCAATTGCGTGTGGCGGCGAATGCTTCTGAACATCGGTAACCTTCCTGGAGGCGTTTCTTACGGCCACTTCATCGCGAGGCGATCCGCGGCGGCGAACTGGCGAAGGGAACAAA
>JBLNFG010001197.1:0-2996 GCA_050263495.1 Myxococcales bacterium
AAGGTGTTGGTCGACCACGGTCCGACCATTACCTTCAGCGCTCCCGCAAAGGACCAACCCTGGGCGCTCAAGAATCCGCTGAACATCACCTTCGCCGTCACTCCCACCAGTTTCAGCGCCAGCGACACGTTTGCGGGTACCGACTCCGTAGTCTTACTCATTGATGGTCACGAAGTGCCAGTCGCAGAAACGACTCCGGGCTCGGGCAATTACTCGAGTACCGTCAGCCTCTCCGATCCGAAAATCTTCCCCATGACCGACATTCCGAGCGGTTCCACCACCGTTCGCGCCGTTGTCACCAACAAGCGCAAGGCCGTCGCAGACTCTGGTGTCACCATCAACGTGGATAGCACGCCACCCGTGGTGACGGTCACGAGTCCTACGGATGGCAGCGTGGTGGGCGGCGAGCTCCAACTGAAGTTCAACGTCAAGGATCCGGCGAGCACAGGTACGAATGATCCGGGGTCCGGGGTAAAAGCCGAGTCGACGGTGGTGAAGCTGAACTACGCTCCCTTCCCCTACGATTCGACCAGCGAACGCTGGAGTTTCGACAAGAACTCGGGGGACTTCATCTTCAGGTTCCGCGAGTCCGATCTCGCGAGCTCGACGGCACAAGCAACCATCGGCATTAGCGCAGGCGATCTTGCAGGCAACGCAGAGACAGCGGCCCGCTCATTGACGCTCTACATCGATAGGGTGCCGCCCGTGGTGGATCTGGATCCACCGACGGTGCGCGAACTCTACATCGACAGCGACCGCCTAACACACGGCTCGAACTCCTTCGATCCCTTGGGTGAGGCCGTCAACGATCGCGCGATCGTCCAGGGTGCCGCAATCTTCCGCGCCTTCGTCTGGGATCGAACGAACACACCACTGCCCGGCTCGAACATCGAGAAGTTCGCTGCGACCAATCAAAGCACCGTTCGACTCTGGATGCAGGAAGAGGTCACTCGGCCATTGCTCAAAGATACGAACGGCGACGGTGTTTGTGATGCGATCGACGAGGGGTCAGCCATCGCCCCCGCGATTGCGATCGAGCTCCGAGCCATCCCGACAATAGGCACCTCGCCCAGGATGTACAATGCCGAGGACAAGAACGGGGACAATGTCGATGACACGTTCTACATTTTCGAAGACGCGCGGTATTGGGACGTGCCGGCGCTCCTTACCGGCCAGCATTATCCGCTCAAGAACTTGACTGTACCCGACCGGCTGTGCGCGAACACCTCGGACATGGTTCGAGTCACTCAGCACAGCATGGAGGTGTCCCCGGCGGAACCTGTCGTTTACGGTCTCACTCCCTCCGCGTCGGGGGTGGGTTGCACGGGCGTCTCCTGGGAATTCACGGGGCTCCTGCATCGAACGGTGCCCGAGGGGTGGGTCTGTTTCGCGGCGGAGGCGACGGACAACGTCGGCAACGTCGGGATCTCGCCGGTGATGGCGCTATGTTACGACGATCTGGACGGAACAAACGGCGTGCCAAGCTGCAGCACAGTAAAGAAGCCCGACCCGACATCCATACCTCCATGGGGCAGTTTATCGGCGTCGCGCAGCAGTGAGAATCCATCGTGCGCGCTCAGCTGTACCCTGCCGAAGGTGGATCCTGTTCGGAGCATCGTTTTGCGTTGAGAGCGACGGCACAGGGCGCTGATCCACTCGGCAATTCCGTCGCAATGCGATTGAGCAACTGAGGTTTTGGCGCGCCGCTCCGCGATTCCAGGCCACGCTACGGGGCCTTCGGATAGAAGGCCCCGTACCTCTTCAATCAAAGCGCGCTCAGCTTGCCCATAGGTGCCCTTTACAGCAGCGGGCGGAAACGCGCTTCGATGCTGGTATACAGGTTGTTGAGCCCCAGTGTGAAGCGCAGGTATTTCGATGACTCCCCAGGGCAAGCCGCACGACTATCGACGAGACTGGCGACTGCGGAGTCCTTCGAGTACAGCCACGCAAAAGAAAGCCTCACGTTCCCTTCGCTACACTCTCTGGTGGCACCGTACTTCAGCGCGGAAATCTCTTGTCGCAGGTTCGCAAGGACCGTGTCACTCAACGTCAGGGTGGACGTCTTGAGTTGCGCGGGTCCGGCACTCCCGTCAGTAACCAACTGCTCACAACGTGATTCGCTCGCCTGCTTCGCAGCAAAATCGACGGTGAGGTTGGAAATGTACGAGGTCTGGCACTCGTTGACCCACTGCACCTCTTGGTCAGTCGTTGTCCCTCGAATAATCTCGAGACGGTCATAAACCTCCGGAATCGTCGCACCGGACTGCGCCGAAGTCAGAAACGTTCGGAGCCACTCCATGTTTGCGACATAGGTCGGAGGTGGTTGCGTCCCTCCTTCGCACCCCGCGTAGAAATCATCCTGGTAGCTCTCTTCGCGATCGTCAAAGCCCAAAACCAGCGTTTCGATTCCCTTATCCGCACCGCACGTGTTCCTATGATTGAGCGAGATTTGTTCGAGCATCATCATGCCCGCCGTCAGCTCTTCGTCGGAAAGGATGCGCGGTTCTCGCGCGACGGTGGGTCCCCCGTCGGTGCCCACGGCACAATGCGCGTACTCGTATGTCTTGGTTGCGAGATCCACGCTGTAGGTGATGGGCTCATCGCCTTTGCACGGAGCCGCCTGATCAATCCGGACAAATCCCGGGCTAATTGTGAGGCTCAATCGCTTGAGGCCGGTTAGGTTCAGTCCGTTGATGGTCGGTGTTCCCGCCTGCCCGCCAAAGCCGGATGCGCCACCTGCTGTCCCAACGCCGCCGGCACCACCAACGCCGCCAGTACTCGGAGCGGTGCTTGTTGGTGTCGAGCCCGACGCGCCAGCGACGAAAGGCGCAGTGACGCTTGCCCCACCACTGGATGCTCCAGCCGCCGTCGAGGGGTTACCGCCACTTGCAACGGACCCGCCCGGGCCGAGATTCATGGCCGAATCGTCGCAACCAACCATGGATAGTACGCCCAAAGCGATCATAAGTCGTTTCGTTGACATTAAGGTCTCCTCA
>JBLNFG010001198.1:0-8329 GCA_050263495.1 Myxococcales bacterium
ATGAGTGCTACCGAGGTGAGGGGTACTAGGAATTCGCGCAGCGAATTCGGGTTTGGGCGAATGCCCAACGGAACAAAACTAGTAGCGCGATGGCCGCGTAGCGGCCGGGTCCGTAGGACCCGTCAATTCAATTGAATCGCGCTACTAGGCTACTCTGAACAACGGGAAATTACGGTCGAGCGATGAAGCAGCACTTTGAGACGAGCATCATTCACCCTGGCATCACGCCCGATCCAGCTTACGGCGCGGTGATGCCTCCGATCTACCAGGTCTCGACCTACGCTTTTCGCGGCGTGGGTGAGCCCGGTCCCTTCGATTACTCGCGTTGTTCGAACCCCACCCGTAAGGCATTGGAGGATACCTTGGCGGTCCTCGATTCGGGGTCACGTGCATTCGCGTTTGCCACTGGAATGGCCGCAGAAACGACTGCGCTCGCGTTGTTCTCCGCGGGCGATCACCTCGTGGTGCACGACGATTTGTACGGTGGAACGTGGCGTTTACTGACTGCCGTGACCATGCGCCAGGGGATCGACGTCACCTTCACGGATCTGCGTGATCCGACGCGGCTGCGCGAAGCCCTACGTCCGAACACCAAGGCGATCTGGTTCGAATCGGTGACGAATCCGCTGATGAACGTGGTCGATATCGAGGCTATTGTTGCACTCGCGCGTGAACGCGGGCTCCGCACGATTTGCGACAACACCTTTCTCTCGCCGTACTTCTTTCGACCGCTCGAGCATGGAATCGACCTGGTAGTTCACTCGACGACCAAGTACATCAATGGACACAGTGACGTGGTGGGCGGCGCAATCGTGGCGCGCGATGCAGAGCTGTGCGAGCGGATCGCGTTCCTGCAAAACACTATGGGCACCTGTGCTAGCCCGTTTGACTGTTTTTTGGTTTTGCGCGGCGCAAAAACGCTGCCATTGCGCATGCAACGTCACGCCGCTTCAGCCCTGACGATTGCTCGCTGGCTGGAGCAACAATCGGCCGTGAGTGCCGTGCTGCATCCCGGCCTTCCCTCTCACGCGGCGCACGCGCTCGCGCAGAAGCAATTCACGGGTCTCGGCGGCACGTTTGCTATCCGGCTCGCCGGGGGTGAACAGAGCGTCGCGCGCCTGCTCGGCGGCGTCCGCGTCTTCACCCTCGCTGAATCGCTCGGCGGGGTAGAGTCGCTGATCGAGAATCCTTGGGGAATGACGCACACGTCGATGTCCGAGCAAGCCCGTCTTGCTGCCGGAATTACGCCCGATCTCGTTCGCCTTTCCATCGGGCTCGAGCACCCGGACGACCTCATCTCAGATCTGAAGCAGGCGCTCGGCGCAGAGTAGTCAGGAGCGTCTTCTAGTCGACCCCTCGCGCTCGAATAGAGGCGCTTGATCACGTTCAGTGTCACCAATGCCGCCGGGTCGCAATTAGCGGCTTATCGCTGTGCTCGGGGTTTTCACGTCGCTTGGTGCTCGAGCCAGCGTTCCAGACGCAGCAAGGGGCAGCCGCTGCTTCGCGTCAACCTGGCTCGGCGCTGCAACGCGTTCAGTTGGCGTTCAAGCACGGTGGTTGGGCCGCCTGCGCATGCCCAGAGGCTTGCGCGCTCCGCGTCAAGAAGCGGTCGATGCGTCCCGGGTGACAGATCACCTAGGTTTGCGTTCCCGATCGAGACACGCTCGAGCGCCTTCAGCGTCAACCCGACGGCGTGGCACATCTTGCGGACTTGACGGTGTTTGCCCTCGTGAATTCTCACCGCGAGCGTCGTGGTGACGGTCAATCGATGCAAGACGACAATCTCGTCGGCTCGTACAGCCTCGGCGACGCCGGGTATTCGAACACCTCGTCGCAAGGCCTGCAGTCGTGGATCGTCCGCGTCCAGACTGGTCGCGACAACGAGCTCATAGCGTTTCGGTACGTGATGATCCGGATAAAGCAACGCATGCGCGAGATCGCCGTCGGTGGTGAAGAGCAGTAACCCAGAGGTCATGCGATCGAGCCGACCAACGGGAAAGACGCCTAGGGGCATCGTGCGCAGGCAATCCGACAAATCCTCGAAGCCATCTGGGTCTGCCACGGTCGAGGTAACACCAAGGGGTTTGTTCAACGCGATGTAATGATTCGCTCGCTGCCCGGGCTCCACCACCACACCGTCGAGTTCGACGGTGTCTCCCTCGAATACGAGCGTGTCCGACTGAGGCGCCTCGTCGACCGCCATGCCGTTATCGTCGGGACTGACGTGAACTCGGACACGCCCTGTGGAGCACGCCAATCGAAGTGACTCGAGCGGCAGGTGAGTGGAGTCACGCAGGTATTTGTCGAGTCGAGTGGGAAGCGACACCCCTACCGTATGCCGCCGCCCAACTCTAGGCGCGCGTAGATTGCGACTGCCAGTGCCGTTTTGACCGGAATTCCTGAGGAAAATGTCGGTGTCTGCAACGGTCTGGAAGCGCTCGAGCCTCACCGTTCCATGGGTCGGTCGCCCTCTGGGTGGGACCAGCCGGACATCGCTCGGTCAGGGTCACGTACTTGCGCCCCTGTGTATCGTTGGATTGCGTCGCGTCTCAGCGCTATCGTGAAAAGGCGATGCAGGAACTGTTCGAGAGTGTACGTGCCGCATGTCCGTCGGGAATCTGGTCCAAAGCGGTCGACCTGGTCCGTCTCTTTGCCGTTACGCAGCAGAGTGCCGATTCCACGCAGATAACGTGTCGCGTGCGCCGGGCAGATCGCGCGATTCCGGCTACCGTGCAGCTCTATCCGGCGGATGCTGAGTGGGACTGCGACTGCGAGTCTCGCGCACCCTGCTGCGAACACGTGGCAGCCGCAGTAATTGCAATCAAAAAGGCGCGCAGCGAAGGCAAACCGCTGCCCGAGACCATGACCAGTGCGGCGAATCTGGGTTACGGCTTTCGTCGATTATCCGGTGAGCTTGCCTGCGAACGCCAGATTGTCCGATCAGACGGCAGCAAAGCGCCGCTCCGCGTAAGTCTCGCCTCGGTGGTTACGCAGCATGCCGCCGGCTTCGACATCACGCCGAGTCAGAATGATCTGCAGCTGGATCGCATCATCCCGAGCAGTGGCGCGATTCGTCCCGAACAAGTGCTCACAGTGTTGAAGATGTTGGAAGGCCACGCCAACGTGGAGTTCGAAGGCAAGCCCGTTCAGGTACAAACCGAGCCACGGAGACCACGTGCCACCATTTCGGCCACCGGCGACGGATTCTTGGTCAAGCAATCCGCCGATCCAGAGATCGTGGAAGTGGTGGCCTCGTTCGTCGGACGCACGGAAACCAGTCTCGTTCCACTTGCAGCAACCGAGTACTGTGGGGCCAAGTACGAAAAATTGGTCCCAGCACGGGTCTATGCCGAAGACGAGGTATCGGTGCTCGTCAACGAGGTGCTGCCGGATCTAAAACGCTGGTTCCTCGTCGATGTGCAGACCGATCGACTTCCAGAGATTACTAACGATGAGCGACCGCGCATCCTGTTAGAGATAGCGCAAGCGGCCGATCAACTGAGCGTGCTCGGCCTACTCGTATACGGAGACCCCCCGATCGCTCGCGTCGACAAGAATCGAATGGTGCACTTAGGAGGACCAGTTCCGGTGCGTAAGCTCGACCTTGAGCGTCGCGCGATGGAGAACCTGCGCCAGAGTCTCGGATTGGTGGTGGGGGTGCGCGCGGTCGTTTCCGGCAAGGAGGCGCTACAGCTCGCCGCGAAACTAGATCACTGGCACGGCGAGATTCAAGGCTGTAGCCCCGAGCGTTGGATTGAAGACGCGACGCTACGCCCGGTGCTGGACGATCCGGATTCGCTCCCGCACTTTGCCGGCCGCTCCAGCGACGGTGGCGAACTAGCTGCAACGTTGGAAACCGCCGTGAAGGCGTACCGCGAGGGGCTCTCGCTGGTGCCATTGCTCGAGGGAGGGTTCGCGCGTCTCCCTGCCGATTTTATGACTCGGCACATCGAACTTTTGGAACGATTGTTGGCGGCACGGAGAAACGACGACCCACAACGTCTGGTTTCCCACGCCGCCCCAGCACAACTCGAACTCTGCGAAGCACTTCGGATCGCACCTTCGCCTCGAATCGCTGCATTGAAGCAGCTCCAGTCGGAGCTGCGTGAGCCTGCGCCCGTGTTGCCGGCAGATCTGACCGTCACTCCGAGGCACTATCAACTGGCTGGCATTCGCTGGTTGCAGCAAATGCAGGAACTCGAACTAGGTGCGGTACTCGCTGATGACATGGGGCTCGGAAAGACACTGCAAGCGATCTGTGTGATTCGAAACCGGACCCTGGTCGTGTGCCCCACCACCTTGGTCGCAAACTGGCTGGCAGAGATTCAGCGCTTCCGCCCCAAGCTTAACGCGGCAGTCTACCGCGGCAAGGATCGAACGTTGGATGTAACGGCTGACATTATCATCACCAGTTACGCGCTACTCCGTCTCGATCTGGAAACCCTGGCCAATGCGTCGTGGGACACGATTATCTTGGATGAGGCCCAAGCGATCAAGAACCCCGACAGCCAGGTAGCAAGAGCTGCGTTCATGCTCGACGCACGCTTCAAACTGACACTGAGCGGCACGCCAATTGAGAATCGCTTGGACGAATTGTGGAGCCAGCTGCACTTCACTAATCGTGGATTGCTCGGTTCGCGCGAGCAATTTCAGCGCATGCACGCCGAGCCGATCCACGCGGGGAATCTCGATGCCGCAGCCAACTTGCGAAAGATCGTAAGCCCGTTCATCTTGCGGCGCACAAAACAGGCAGTCCTGCCGGAGCTCCCACCCCGATTCGAACACGATCTCTATTGTGTGCTCGACGATGAAGAACGCGAGCTTTACGACCAGCTGCAACAGTTGGCGCAGCGAGAAATTCTGGCCGAGTTGGCCAACAACCAAGGCACCATGCGCGCGCTCGAAATTCTGCTGCGACTCAGGCAGGCGGCTTGTCATCGCGCCCTTGTTCCGGGCCAGTCTGCCAATAGCTCAAGCAAGGTCGAGCTATTGCTGGTACAGCTCGAATCGATCCTTGCCGAGGGGCAAAAGGCACTCGTATTCTCCCAGTGGACTTCCTTTCTCGACCAGATCGAACCCCAGCTCCAGCAGGCAGAGATAGCTTTCGCTCGGCTCGACGGGAATACGAAGGATCGCGCGCAAGTAGTCGATACGTTTCAAGGCGAGGATGGACCATCCGTCCTGCTGCTTAGCCTCAAAGCCGCTGGCACGGGTTTGAACCTTACCGCCGCTGAACACGTCTTTCTGATGGATCTCTGGTGGAACCCCGCAGTGGAACGTCAAGCTGCCGACCGAGCCCACCGTATCGGCCAAGAACGCCCCGTATTCGTCCATCGAATCGTCGCCAAGGGTACGGTCGAAGAACGAATCTTGTTACTCCACGCACAGAAGCGGGCGTTGTCGGATCTGGCATTCGAGGATGCCGATCGAGCTTCGGCACTGAGTCGAGAAGATCTAATACTGTTGCTCACGTGAAATGTGGCCCTGCCCCGATGATTGAGGCAAATTGAGTTGTTGAGGCGATTCAGCGCGTGGCACACTTCCTCTTTCATTCGAGCAGTGCGTCTCAGTCAGCTGCTGAATGAGATTTGGGCTTCGCGTCGGATGAGGGCTCGGTGTATGCTGAACCACCAGTTGCAGCCAACGCGTTACCGCAACCGAGCGCATCAAGGGGTCCGGAAATAATCTATGAAGCGCCTCATGATCATTGCCAATCGCCTGCCGGTAACGGTACGAGTCGAGGGCAATGCGTCGAGGCTCGAGCCTTCCTCCGGAGGGCTCGCTACGGCACTGCGCAGTCTGCATCAACGCACCGCTGGCATTTGGGTAGGGTGGTCGGGGATCACCTCCAAGGCCTCTGCCCGTGCCGGCGAGGGGTTAAGCACAGAGCTGATGGACCAGCGCCTAGTGGCTGTGGAGCTGTCGCAGTACGATCTCTCGCATTTTTACAATGGCTTCTCGAACGGTGTCATCTGGCCGCTGTTCCACTTCCTGCTCGACAAGGTCAACCTTGATGCCGAGTTAGACTGGCAAAGCTACCGCGTCGTCAACCACCGGTTTGCGAAGGCTGCGGCGCGACAATACCAGAGAGGGGACGTCATCTGGGTCCACGACTACCAGCTGATGTTGGTGCCGGGGATGCTCCGCAAATTGCTGCCACGTGCGCGGATCGGGTTCTTTCTTCATGTGCCGTTTCCGGGGTCGGACGTGTTCCGGATTCTGCCTTGGCGCACAGAAGTTCTCGAGTCCTTGCTCGCCGCAGATCTGGTGGGGTTTCACACCTCGACTTATCAGCACAACTTTCTGCGCTCGGCGGCGCAGCTCACGAACGCCGATTGCGAACTGGATCAGATTCGATTCAACGACCGTGTCATCCGCGTGGGCGTATATCCAATCGGCGTAGACGTGACTCCATTCGAACATGCCGCAGCCGATCCTGCCGTTCAGCAGGAGGTCGAGCGCATTCGCAGGGCGCACCCAGACAAACGCATTCTTTTGGGTGTGGACCGGCTCGACTACACCAAAGGTCTCCCGCGTCGCTTGCTCACGATCGGGAGATTACTCGAACGTCACCCCGAGTTGCGGGATCGCCTACTGTTGATTCAGGTGGCAATCCCTTCGCGTCAGGAAGTCGCTGCGTACGACGAGATCCGTCGCGTGGTGAACGAGCTCTCCGGGCGCGTCAATGCCCAATTCGGATCGCCCATAGGTAGCCCGATTCAACTGCTCTATCGAACCGTTCCATTTACTCAATTGGTGGCTCTGTATCGCGTTGCGGACGCCATGCTGGTAACTCCCTTGCGAGACGGAATGAACTTGGTCGCAAAGGAATACGTCGCGTCGCGTACGGACGACGACGGCGTCCTGGTGTTGAGCGAATTCGCTGGCGCCGCGGCAGAATTACAAGAAGCAATCGCGGTGAACCCGTACGATCTTACTGGTACGGCGGCGGCAATTGCTGGGGCGCTCAAAATGGACCCAGACGAGCGCCGCATTCGCATGCAGGCGATGCGGGCGCATGTGCGAACACACGACGTACACCGCTGGGCTACGCGGTTCATCGATGATCTCGTACAGCTGGGGAACGAGCACGGTGGGTCGATCTCACTGCCGCCCGTGGATTTACCGGAGGAGGTACGTGAACGTCTGCGAAAAGCCCCACTGCGCCACATCTTGTTGGACTACGACGGAACGCTCGTTCCCTACTTCCCGCTTCCAGCATTGGCGCTGCCCGATCGTGAACTCTCAGACTTGCTGCTACGTCTGAGCAAGACGCCTAGCAATCTGGTCCACGTCGTTACGGGTCGCACCCGCGTTTCCATCGAGCCGTGGCTTGGTCACCTACCGATCGCTCTGCACGCCGAGCACGGATACTGGTCGCGCATGCCCGGCGGTCACTGGGTGAAGAATGGCGTTTTCGACAATTCGTGGATTGAAGCAGTTCGTAACTTGGTCATTCAATTCGTCGAGCGAACGCCGGGCGCGATACTAGAGGAGAAGGAAGCTTCCTTGGCGCTTCACTACCGCAACGCGGATCCCAGCGTTGCGGGCGAGCGTTTACGTTGGCTGCGCGAAGAGCTGCGCGGACGCGCGACTGATGACCTGGAGATTTCGGATGGACCGAAGAGCTTCGAGATCCGCAGACGTGGGATCCATAAAGGTCTGGTCGGCAACGCCCTAGCCGCCAATTTGGACCCGACCACCGAGATTCTCGCCATTGGCGATGATCGCACTGACGAAGACTTGTTCTCTTCGCTGCCCGCAAGCGCAGTTACCGTGAAGGTGGGCGGAGGGAATTCGCGGGCCAAATATGCACTCGACGACGTCGGTCAGGTGCGATCTCTGCTCGAAGATCTGTGCAACGACTGACGAGAGCCTCGAGCGGACCGTCGATCGATCAATTGGCAGCGCTACCACGCGCTCGCGTTGGTGCGACCTGGACGACCAGTGCTGTTTGGTAGCAACAGCGAGACCCTTGCGGGGCCCGCCTCGCCTCGTCAGATTCCGCAAGTGCGGACAGCACCTTCGCCGCGACGAACAAACCAAATCCGCAGAGGCCGATCTCAGCCGCCGAAAAACGGGCGCAACGAACCTTCTGCACGTGAACACCGAGGCCGATCGCGGCGCGCAGTAGCGATGCGGTCTGCATTTTACGGACTTGGTTTCTGTTGCGTCGCTGTTCCCAAGAGGCGTTCGCAAGCGTCTAGAGGAATGCCGACCCAATCCGGGCGGTGAGCGAGCTCGTAATTGATCTCGTAAAGGGCCTTTTCCAACAGGTAGATGACGAGCAGTGTCGCCACGGTGTTTGGATCCTTGGGCATGTATATCG
>JBLNFG010001199.1:0-3400 GCA_050263495.1 Myxococcales bacterium
CCACGACTCAACCGAATCCCCGTTGCGGGGCCCCGGATTGGCGCTAGTCCGTCCGATGACACTCTCGTTTTCCGAGTACGAATAAGCCCTCTTGAGTTTCTTGGGATCGCGAACCTCGATGCAACGGCAACGGCGATTGTTTGCTGGTTTTCCCCGCAGCGCTGGTTCCAGTCCTTGACGACTCGTTGGCCCAGAGCGTTTTTGAGTCGTCAAGAAATCAAGACATCGTCGCCATGGGTAATCGCTTATACGTCGGAAATCTCTCGTTCAATGCCACCACCGAGACGCTTCGTTCCACCTTCGCAGAGTACGGAGATGTAACGGACGTTCACTTGGTGACGGATCGCCAGACCGGGCAATCGCGCGGATTTGGCTTCGTCACAATGGGCTCGGCTGCTGCTGCGTCCAAGGCCATGTCGCAGCTGAATGGCTCCATGCTCGATGGTCGCGCACTCAAGGTCAATGAGGCCGAAGATCGTCCTGCTGCAGGTGGCGGTGGTGGCGGCCGCAGCAATTCTCGCGGTGGTGGCGGAGCACGCTGGTAGGCCCCCGCTACGTTCTGTCACACCAAAGCTAGGCACGAGTCAATGTATCCGAATAAGCCAACGAACGCCTCTCTCTCCGCCACCGATCGCCGACGGCGCGAAGACGGTGCTCCTCGCTTGTCGGAGCTAATTCCTCGGTTGACTGCCCTTTCGATTTGGGTCGACGAACGTAGCATTATCGCTTCTCCAAAGTACGTCCGTCGTATTGTCGTGGGCAGTGCTCCAGCGTTGTTCATCCTCCCTTGCAGCGACCAAAATTGCAGCGAGGGGGGGCACGACATCTCCGATGAGATACTTGCCGGTTTACGCGAAGGGCGGTCGAGTTTTAGCGGTTCCCATGCGTGCTCCGGCTGGATTGGGAGCAGCCAGTGTCGTAGAACCATCTGGTTCAAGTATGAGGCAGAGTTCGCTTCGACCGCGACGCCGTTAGATGCGGCGGGCCGAGAACAATGAAGCAAGAGCAGTTGCGCCTCCTGTCTGAAGCGACGCGGCGAGTCGACGAAGCGGAGCGTTCCCTTGCTTCGGCTATCGCGTCACTTGATGCCGTGGGTTCTCGAGCAGACAAGGTGACCATCAGTTCCGCGGTGCGAGACGCGCTGGGACAGCTGAGCGAGGCACGTGCGAGTCTATGCGCACTCGAAGCCTCAGAATCTTCACCGCCAAAAAGCGACTGAATAGGCTACCGCGCTGCTACAGGTTGGTTAGCGTAGCGCTCTCGTCGCAGAGCAGGTGATGAAGACGCCCCAGGTTGAGGCCCCCCAACGCGCATCATCGATGCCGTCGCGCTAAGTGCCTAACAGGATGGTTTGTTCGGCGCGAACACGTGTCACTGCCACGTGATTCAACAGCCAGTCTTGGGCGTGGCAGCCAGACGTGCCGCATCCGGGGCTCAAGCGGCGCGAGACGCTAGGCCCCCACCAGAAACGGGAACACGGACCATTCGCTTACTGTGACAATGTGACCGAACCTGCGTCGAGCGCAATTTCGTAATAGCCGTGCTCATTCCAGGGCAACACTCTGCCATTCTGTTGGAGCGTTCCGCCGCTGACGGTTACGCGGAGGCACTTGTCTGGTGGAAAGTGCGCCGGTAGGCTCCAGATCCACGTTTGCTCGGTCCCGGATGTGGTGACTTGGCTTTTGGACAGGGCGGCCTGACCTCGCCAATAGGCGCCCACATTGGCAAAGGTATCGATCCAAAGGTCGCCCGGTGCCTTGGCATGTTCCACGGCCTGCGTGAACTGGTCGAGGTCGACCGGATTGAAGGCACTGCTGTCGCCGGTAAACCCATGAATCAGAATCACCTTCCAGCCGTTTCCGTCGCGGGCCGCGCCAATTTCCGCGTCAAACACCGCGACCTTTTCCCCAGGACCGGGGATGAAGCAGGGCGTTTCGAACGCCTCCGCGTCAGCATTTGGCAGCATTAGTCCGTTCGCCGTGCCTCGATTCAAGAAATGAAAGTTCGGGGCGATGGCGGAGTAGTCGTTCCCATACGGAGCCGCCATGGTGTAGGCCTTAACATTGAAGGTTGATTCGAGTGTCTTCTGTCCAGCGCCAACGTCGCTCGCGATCGCGTCACCTTGCACATGATACTGGGTATGGTTCCCTAGCTCATTTCCATCCGCCGCAGCCCGCTGCCAATTGACCACATTCTGAGTCGCATTCTGACCGATTAGGAAGAATGTGTAACGAACTCCCAGCTTCATGAGCGCGGCATAGCTGTCGAGCTGCGAGGAATTGCCGTCATCGAAGGTGAACGACACAGCACCCTTGAACCCTGCCCAATCAATCACCTTGAAGCCGCCCGCCGTTCCAGCAGGTCTCGGCACGCCTGCAATACCGACCTCTGGAAGCCCACAGTTCAACTGGCTCATGGTCGGCTCCGACGCCGTCCCAGCGTTTCCCGCTTCACCGATCGAGACGCCACCAGCAACTGAGGAACCGAGCGACGCACCACTTCCGGCGTTGCCGTTGCCACCATAGGACGAGTGCGGCCGCGCTTCGCTGACGGGGGTTGCACTCTTGCCTCCACTAGCAGATGCGACGGGACCTGTGCTGCTATCACGCCCCCCTTCGGCGGCGTGGGTGCCCCCGTTATTGTTCGAAGCGCCAGCTAGATTCTGGTTCTTTGAACCAGTGCCACCACCGGCAGCGTCAGAGGAAGAGTATTCATCGCAAGCAAGCGGAAGCAGAACGGTCAGGCAGAACAATATACTTCGCATAATCCTCGAGGTGAGAATGGAGGTCAGTTCGTCGAACGCGACCGCTGATCGAATCTGTCGAGCGACGAAGACGCAAGGTATTAGCACGGCTCTGCTTTGGGCTCTTCTCACGGATGCGCTTGAGTTCGATCAACTAATGCGAGGTGAAACAACGCCTCAGAAGCACACGCGACACGTGGAATGCATTTCCAAGCTTCGGATTCGTTTACACGACTGAGATGCGTACCGTGGCCACGATTGTGTGCACAAAAGACATTTCGACACAGTCTACGCAATTGACCCAAAGACAAACCGTTGCGTCCGCGCACGATAGTGTAGGTGTGACCGGGTGCTGGAGCGCCGATTGGTCCAAAACCCCTACCGCAAGCGTTGATATCGCCCGACTCAACGAGTTCGCGAATAAGAACATTCGCTGCGCTCCTCAAAGTAGGGCGGAAGCTGCCATTCGCGGTTGCGAGCGGGGAGTGAGCTGTTCCGGGTTCGATCCCGACCATCGTGTTCAGGCGGCTACCTCCACCATGTGAGGTCATAGTCCGGTTCGGATCGGATCGGATCTGCAGTGACTCGACGGTCGTGGACGAGCTCGTCCCGGCGGCCGACCTCTTACGAGGTTATTACGAACAATAGAGATTAAAC
>JBLNFG010001200.1:0-7726 GCA_050263495.1 Myxococcales bacterium
CGTGCTCGCACCGCTTGCTTATCGGGTTGCGATCCACGGTACGGTCCAAACCAGCTACTTCTTCTTTCTCACCTTTCTGCCATTGGTCAATCCGAGATCGCTGGATCGCTCACTGTTCGAGCTCGATCTGTGGTTGTTCGGGTTCGAACCAAGCCTCGCACTGGAGCGATACATCACTTCGTTTTCCAGCGAATGGTTCGCCTTTTTCTACTTTTGGTACTTCCTGGTTCTGGCGCTGCATTCGCTCCCAATCGTCCTCTGCGAACGACGTGAACGCTTGTTAGGCGAGTTTACGCTCGGCATGCTGCTCGTCTTCTGCGTAGGCCATGTCTGTTACATGGCGGTACCAGGGTTCGGTCCTGTCAAGGAACTGGAGCCTCTGTGGACGCGGCAGCTGCCGAGCGGTTTCTGGGTGAATACGGTGCTCAAAACCGTCAAGAGCGGGGGAGCACAGAAGGACATCTTTCCCTCGCTCCACACGGCGGCGCCCACCTTCATCACGCTGTTCTCGTTCCGCAACCGCGAGAGCCGTCCTTTCAATTACACGTGGCCGATTGTCGGCTTCTTCTCCGTCAACATCGTGATCGCAACCATGTTCCTGCGCTGGCACTGGCTAATCGATGTGGTCGCGGGCTTGATCCTTGCCGTGCTCAGCTTCGTGCTGTCGATCCACGTGACACGGTGGGATCTCGCTCGACGTCGGACCAACCAACTCGGTCCCAGCTGGCCCGCGTTCCGTCTCGTTTGTCGCGCCGCGCCGACCGAGCAGCAGTTTTCGTAATCACACGGCTGCAAGCTCACAGCTACTACGAGGCCTTCTCCAAGCCGGAGAAGACATGGTCTCTCCTCGATTTGGCCAACGGACCCGCCCTGGAGACGCAACTTCCTGACCCTGATCGTCGTATCTATCCTCCGTCAACGCTCAGTTGGCGATTCCGTTATTGTTTTTGCACAGCGAGTGCCGTCTTAATCGTTCATCACCACGGAGATCTGATGTCGAGTTCGAGTCGTCTGGGGGAACTGCTGGTCCGGGAGAAGCTCATTAGTCTTCAACAGCTCCGCCAGGCCCAAGAGGAACAACGTCGCTCAGGGCAGAATCTTGGGTATACGCTTTCGAAGCTCGGCTACATCGCCGACGACGACATCACCAACTTCCTGAGCAGCCAATATCGGCTTCCCGCGATCGATCTCGAAAGCTACGACGTTGATCCGGAGGTGATTCGCCTGGTCAGTCGCGAGGTGTGCGAGAAGCATAAAATTCTCCCGGTGTCACGCTCGGGTTCCTCGCTGATCGTAGCCATGGCGGATCCGACCAATCTGCATGCGATCGACGACATCAAGTTTCTTACGAGCTACACGGTCGAGCCCGTCGTAGCCAGCGAGACGGCGATTCAGCACGCTCTCGAGCGGTATTACAGCGTCGGCCCGAACTATGACGAGGTCATGGCGGAGTTCAACATCGCCGATGAAGATATCGACTTCGCCGGCGAATCGGAGGAGATTAACGCCCTCGAACTCGAGCGCGCTAGCGCCGATGCCCCTGTCGTACGACTGGTGAACGTCCTATTGCTGAACGCGATTCGTAAGGGGGCTAGCGATATCCACGTCGAGCCATACGAGCGCAAGGTGCGCGTGCGCTACCGGGTCGACGGCGTGTTGCACGAAGAGATGACCCCGCCATTGAAGCTGAAGAATGCGCTGGTCAGCCGCCTGAAGATCATGAGCCAGCTCGACATTGCGGAACGGCGCTTACCCCAGGACGGCCGTATCAAACTCAAACTCGGGCGCGGGCGCGAAATGGATTTCCGCGTCTCGGTACTTCCCACCATGTGGGGCGAGAAAGTCGTGCTGCGACTGCTCGACAAGAGCAATCTGCAGCTGGACATGACGAAGCTCGGTTTCGATACCGAACCGCTCAAGGACTTCAAATGGGCAATCAGCCAACCTTGGGGCATGGTGCTCGTGACAGGACCGACTGGTTCGGGAAAGACGACGACGCTCTACTCCGCCCTCAGCGAGTTGAACCAGCCCGAGGTCAATATCGGCACGGCAGAGGATCCGGTGGAGTACAACCTCCCCGGGATCAATCAGGTCCAGATGCACGACGAGATCGGCCTCAACTTCGCGATGGCGCTCCGCAGCTTCTTGCGCCAGGACCCCGACATCATCATGGTCGGCGAGATTCGCGACTTCGAGACTGCAGAAATCGCCGTGAAAGCCGCATTGACGGGCCACTTGGTGCTCTCGACGCTCCACACCAACGACGCCCCGGCGACCATCTCTCGCCTGCTCAATATGGGGGTCGAACCGTTCTTGATTACCGCAAGCGTCAATCTCGTGTTGGCTCAACGACTCGCTCGCAAGGTGTGCACCGACTGCAAGGCCCCGATCGAATTCGAAAAGGACGCCTTGCTCGATATGGGCATGTCCGCCGAACAGGTGGCTACGGCCAAGATCATGAAGGGCGTCGGTTGTGCCACGTGTAGCGGTACGGGATACAAAGGCCGAATCGCCTTGTATGAGGTGATGCGGTTCACGGACGAGCTGAAAGAGATGGTGCTCGGAGGCTCATCGGGCGCGGAGCTAAAAGCAGCCGCGATCAAGAACGGCATGAGCACATTGCGCATGAGCGGCATCAAGAAGATTCTTGAAGGCGTGACAACGCCCGAGGAAGTCATGCGCGTCACGATGGCGGACTAGAATCCCATGACACAGAGCATGCCCGACGCACTCAAGGTGAATCTGCACCAGCTCTTGCGCGCCATGGTCGAAAAGGGTGCAAGTGACATGCACCTCACGACCGGAGCGGCTCCCCTGCTGCGTATCGACGGCGACATCGTGCCGCTCAAGCTCGCACCACTCAGTGCCGTCGAAACTAAGCAGCTCTGTTACTCCGTGCTGACCGAAGAGCAAAAGATCCAGTTCGAGAAAAACAAGGAACTTGATCTTTCCTTCGGCGTCAAAAATCTCTCGCGTTTCCGCGCCAATATCTTCTACCAGCGCGGCGCCGTGTCGGGTGCGTTCCGTACGATTCCGTTCAAAATCCTGAGCTTTGATGAACTCGGGTTACCGCCGATTGTGGCCGAACTTGCCACCAAACCACGTGGACTGGTGCTCGTTACTGGTCCCACTGGTTCAGGCAAGAGCACGACGCTCGCGTCGATCATCGATAAGATCAACGCGGAGACGCGCCAGCACATCATCACTATCGAGGACCCTATCGAGTACCTGCATCCCCACAAGGGTTGCATCATCAATCAGCGCGAGGTCGGCACGGACACGGGTTCATTCAAGCAAGCGCTGAAGTACGTCTTGCGCCAGGATCCAGACGTGGTGCTGGTGGGCGAAATGCGCGACCTCGAAACGATAGAGGCTGCACTGACCATTGCGGAGACGGGACATCTCGTCTTCGCCACCTTGCACACGAATTCGGCGGTTCAAAGCATCAACCGAATTATCGACGTGTTTCCGCCGCACCAGCAGCCGCAGGTACGTGCCCAACTCTCGTTCGTGCTCGAAGGGGTTATGAGTCAACTCTTGCTGCCGCGCGCCGGAGCACCGGGTCGAGTGCTCTGTCTTGAGGTCTTGGTGCCGAATGCAGCAATCAGGAACCTGATCCGAGAGGACAAGCTGCATCAGATTTACTCACAGATGCAGCTCGGACAGAGCAAGCACGGCATGCAGACCATCAATCAGGGCCTCTACAGCCTGTACGGACGCAGACTGATCTCGCTCGAGGAAGCGCTGGGGCACTCGAGTGATCAAGAGGAATTGCGGGCGATGATCGAGGGACGAACCGCCCCTGCCGTGCAGCCCGGGGCTCCCCCGCCGCCCCGCAGGTGAGCGCCGGTCTAGTCCACCAACGGAGGGCTCTCGCAGCGGCGAATCGCACCCAATTTCCCACGAAACTGGTAGGACATCTCCCTGTAACACGACCTCGTAAGACTCGGTCCCAGGATGCTGGTAACGCGCGTCCACAACCCCGACATCCTGGAGACTGACTCATGCGTAGGACTCTCGTTTTGCTCCGTCCGACCCTAGCCTTGCTGACCATCCTGAATGCCGTTCCCGCGGCTGCGCAGCAAGCCGCTCCAGCTCACTCCGGGCCGGAACCCGCGTCGAGCGGTGTCGTTCCGGAGCCCGCGCCGCCCAACGCAGCAGCCGCGACCGCTGTCGCGGTGCCAGAGCAACCAACGTCTGTATCGCCAACGCAACAGACACCCGCGCCCGAGGCAGCTGCAACGCCCGCAAGCGCAGCCAGTGCCCCCTCGACAACTGCGCCGGGCGCTACCCCAGCTGCAGAGGAAGCGAAACCGGTCCCGAGCTATCTTCGTTTGGATCACGACTACATGTTCGGGTTGCAGCTTTGGGCGGGCGCAACCTATCCGCTTACGGATGTGATCGGGATTGCCACGGACATTTATGTTGCCGAGAACTATCCGGCCTTCGGTGGAAGTCTCGATACCCAAGGCAACTTCACCGGCGGAGCTGTGCAGTCGTATTGGGGTGAGTTCGACCTTGGGCCTTCTTTTACTATCGGCAAATTGACGCTTACGCCGATGGTCGGCGTTGCCTTCGATTGGGCTGCGAAGCGCGCCGTGGCGATCAATGGCCCTCAGCTCTACACGGTGTTCAACCACGACAAGATCTACTTCGAGTCTTGGGTTTGGACCCTGTTCTACTCGGCATTCCGCAAAGACGGCCCGAACGACTACATCCACACGCGTAATTGGGTGCTGTACAAGCTGACCGATGTCATCGCGCTCGGGCCACAACTCGAATACTCGTACGATCTCGAAGCGAAGCAGACGGTTTTGGGTTTTCCCGTCGGCGGTCACGTCGAGCTCGCGTACGGCGCGGGCAACTCACTCGGCTTGTTCCTCGGTTACGATACGAAGAAGTCGACGCATGCACCGGACGACTCGGCAGCGGTGGGGCGCATCACCTTCGTTCATAATTTCTGATCATGGCGCCCACGGCGCGAACGCGTTCGTGCTCGCGCCGCAGACGCTCCTCCCACTTGCCCGCAGCGCGGCAACGCGCGAGGACAAGTTTGGGAGGAGCAAGCGCCGGCGCAGACGGCGCGGTGGTGGGCAGGAAAACTGATGATAGACGAAGCCTTGTCCGCGCCATGGCCTGTAACGCTGCAAGATACCGGCCACATGGCCACCTTCTGCTTTGGAGATGTCCCTTGCAGAGAACCCGATTCGTGGACTCCTCGGCAAGGTCCTGCAAGCACTTCAGCACCGCTGAGCTTAGCGAGCCACGGCCGCACGCAAGACTCCACGCGGCTGCGCCGCCCCGTGTGTGGTCTGCGGATATCAGGCTTCGCTAGGTTCCTTTGATGCGATTGCCGCGTGATTTCGCTTCATCTGACGTTGCTGATGCGCCGCCTTTAGCCCAGGAATTGCCGGCCGACATCGAATTCTGACCGGTGTTTGGCTGAACGCGGTGCCAAAGCGAGCTCGGCCATCGAGCGTAGTTGAGCCTGCAATTCCGGCCGAAATATCCACGAGCGTCTGAGTAGCTCCGAGGTCATCATTCGCACGCCCTTGGCCCCACGGTTCGGAACGATTCCGTCCTGGTCGGGCCGCAGACACGAGGAACCATGTGCGGAGTCTTTGGAATCTACGGACATCCCGAAGCCGCCAACCTAACCTACTTGGGCCTGCACGCATTGCAACATCGCGGCCAAGAGAGTGCGGGTATTGCGACAACCGACTCGGAGCAGCTGTACGTGCATCGCAGCATGGGACACGTCATCGACGTGTTCCCACCCGAGCAGCTGAAGAAATTGCCTGGTGACACGGCGATTGGTCACGTTCGGTACTCCACCTCGGGAGGCTCCGCCCTGCGCAACGCCCAACCGTTGGCCGTCAACTATGCGCGAGGCTCAATCGCCGTCGCGCATAACGGCAACCTCACGAACGCGGAGGCCCTGCGGGAGCGACTCGAGGAGCGTGGCAGCATCTTCCAGTCGATCAGTGACACGGAAGTCATCATCCACCTCGTCGCAATCAGTACTCAACGCGCGGTCGAGGATCGCATAGCCGATGCCCTCGGTCAGGTGCAGGGGGCATTCGCGGTGCTCTGCCTGACCGAGCAAGCCTTGATCGCTGTACGCGATCCTCACGGCATTCGGCCACTTTGCCTGGGAATTCTGCCCGGAGAAAACCCGTGCCACGTGGTTGCCAGCGAATCTAGCTGCTTCGAGTTAATCGGAGCTACCTTCGTTCGCGATGTCGATCCGGGCGAGATGTTGATTATCGACCGACGCGGCCTGCGTAGCTCGCGGCCGTTCCAAAGGGCCCGCCCGCAGCACTGCATCTTCGAGTACGTCTACTTCGCTCGTCCTGATTCACTCCTCGACGGAATCAGCGTGTACGAAGCGCGTAAAAACCTTGGCCGTCGGCTGGCGCAAGAGCACCCCATCGAGGCGGATGTGGTCATCCCAGTGCCGGATTCAGGCGTTCCTGCGACGATTGGCTTTGCCGAACACTCGAAGATTCCGTTCGAGCTCGGCCTAGTCCGAAGCCACTACGTGGGCCGTACCTTCATTGAGCCGCAACAGAGCATTCGACACTTCGGCGTGAAACTGAAGTTGGCGCCCATCGCGTCTGTTCTTGCCGGCAAGCGCGTCGTCGTGGTCGACGATAGTATCGTCCGCGGCACAACGAGTCGGAAGATCGTGAAGATGGTACGCGCGGCTGGCGCGCGTGAGGTACACCTCCGCATTTCGAGTCCGCCGAATGCGTGGCCATGTTACTACGGCATCGATACGCCAACTCGTTCCGAGTTGATTGCGTCATCGCACACGATCCAAGAGATCAACCAGTACATTACGAGCGACAGTGTCGCCTACCTCTCGCTGCAGGGAATGATCGACGCCGTGTCCAAGACGCAGGCGACTCGCTCGCTGCCGGTGCTAGGCCAAGCCAAGTCGGATCTAAGCGACTCCTTCTGCCATGCTTGTTGGTCCGGCCAGTATCCGATTGAGTTCGTCCCGCACCCGCGCCATCGGCAGATGCGCCTACTAGACACCTGAGGGAGCAACGAGTTCCGTGGTACGCAAACTCGAGCAGTACATCGCCGATCAAGCCAAAGCGGCAGCTGACGATCGCAACCTCCTCTCTCGCAGCGAGGAGCGGCGCGAGGAACAGCAGCTGGAGCGGCAGCGGCTCGCCTTGGCAACCAGACTCACCGGACTCAAGCCGAATCGCCTCGAGACACTCGGACTGCCCGAGGACATGCTCGAAATCCTCGACGAACTCAGAGTCATCCAGAGTGCCCCAGCGCGCACGCGCGCACTGAAGCACCTACGTGCCGAACTGCGCCGAGTGGATCTCGAGCAATTGAACCGGCAAATTGACATGCTGTCAGAACCGGCTCCCGCGCGGCCCCAATCGCCGGCTGCAGAGTGGTGTGATCGGCTCATGCGCGGTGACGATGAAGTCCTGCGCGAGTTCGTGCTTGAACACGCGTCTGCTGACCGTTCGCAATTGCGCGCCTTACTTCGAAAGATTGCTCGTTCGAACGGCGCGGATCGGGAACGCGCGCGCGGAAAACTCCTGGCCGTTGTTCAAAGCGCCTTGCGTCAGCCTCGCCCAGACACTGACGTCGCGTCGCACCTCGAATAGGGCGGACAAAAAGCACTGCTATCTCGGACGTTCAATGCCACGCGCTGAGCGCGCGAGCGCGGGCTTACGCCCTTAGTTAGAAGGCCGAA
>JBLNFG010001201.1:0-2565 GCA_050263495.1 Myxococcales bacterium
GAGCTAACACGCGAACGCTTCGTGACGGACCCGTTGATCGCGGCGGATGGGACACGGTGGTACCGAACCGGCGACGTCGGGAGGTGGACCACGGGCGGTGAACTCGAGTGCCTTGGGCGCAACGATTTTCAGGTAAAGATCCATGGTTTTCGAATCGAACTCGGGGAAATCGAATCCGTACTGACAAACCATCCCGCAGTCAGACAAGCGGTGGTTGTGACGCTGAAAGATCCTACGGGGGAAACGCGACTGGTGGCCTACTTGGTCGCTCCGCACGCACCCGATGCGGCCGTGTTGCGCTTTTATCTCCAGCAGAAGCTGCCGGCATACATGATTCCCCAGAGCTTCGTTTTCCTCGACGTCTTCCCGCTCACCGGCAGTGGCAAGGTGGATCGAAAGTCGTTGCCCGCGGCACCCCAGGAACGAACTGAACGCCGCCCACCGCGCACGGAGGTCGAGCGTGTCTTGGCACGAGAGTTCGAGAGTTTGCTCGAAATTCCTGGCGTTGGGCTCGATGACGACTTCTTTGCCCTTGGAGGGCACTCCTTATTGGCACAGCGTTTGGCATCGCGAGTGCGTGCGCAGTGGCCGATTGAACTTCCGCTGCGGGTCGTATTCACCAGTCCCACCCTCGAATCGCTTGCCCGATTCGTGGAGTCCGAACTCGGCGCGCTAGCCCCACCTTCCTCTCAAGCCATTGAATTCGAAGAGTACACGCTGTGACTACGCAAATCATCTTGCACGAACTCAAACATATTGGGGCGGAACTCAGCTTGGCTGGAGATCGTCTTAAGCTCAAGGCGCGCAAGGGTTCCATCCCTGGGGAGCTTCAGGCGCTGATCGAGGCCAATCGCGAGCCATTGATCGAACACCTGCGCGCGTCTGGATTTCACGAAGTGCCTACGGACGCTGACGCGATTAGACCTCACCCCGCGAACGAGCCAGCACGGCTCTCGTGCGCTCAGCAACAGATCTGGTTCGCCGCGCAGCTGGACGCGAATAATCCGGTGCATAACGTGCCGGGTCGTCTGCGCATGCGCGGCCAGCTCGACGTGGAGCGGCTTCAAGCAGCCTTGGCGGCGGTGCTGCAGCGCCATGATGCGCTGCAGTCGAACATCAGCCAATCCAACGGCGAGGCCTTGGTCCTCTCGGTTCCGTGCGAGCCGAAGCTCCCCATGCGCGATCTCTCACACTTGTCCGGTCCTGAGCGCGACCTCGCCCTCGATCACGAAGTCCAAGAGTTCATCGACACACCCTTTTGCACGACGGCCGCACCGCTCGTCCGCTTTCAGCTGTTCCGAGTACAATCCGACGACCACACGCTGGCATTCGTAGCGCACCACATTGTTTTCGACGGAACCTCACGCGAGATCTTGATCCGCGAAATTGCCCAGGCCTATCGGGTCAAGGCGACTGGACCCAATTTTGCGCCGCATGCCCCGGTCCGGTTTCTCGATTTCGCGCAGTGGCATCGAGACTGGCTGGATCAAGCCGATCTCGCGACGGAACGAGCGTACTGGAGCGATCGACTCTCCGAGATGCCGACGGTTCTCGAATTCCCGCCCGACTACCCGCGCCCCACACGACTGTCCCACGCTGGTCTTCACCAAAGCTTCGTCCTCGAAGACTCTTTGTTCGAAGCATTACGTCAAATCGCCACTGCACAACGTACAACGCTGAACATGCTGCTGCTCGCCAGCATCGAGCTGGTATTGGCGGGTTACAGCGGACAGGTAGATTTCGGGGTTGGCGTTCCCGTGCAGGCGCGAACTCGGCTGGATTGCGAAGCAACGATCGGAATGTTCGTGAACACGGTCGTCATGCGTTCCGAAGTCAGGAACGGCGGATCCTTCCTCGATTTCCTCGAACGCGTGCGCGACACCAGCTTAGATGCACTCGATCACCAGACGCTACCCTTTGCTGAGCTCGTCCGACTGCTACAGCCGCAGCGTGACCAGAGTCGCACGCCGCTTTATCAGGTCTTGTTCTCGTACGAACGCGCGGCTGGCCCCCTCAATGTGTCGACAGAGCTCCACTTCGAGGAACTATCCGCACTCCCGAATGCCGCAATTACGGACCTCGCCTTCTGGTTCTTCGAGCATGGAAGCAGCGGAACTTGCGCGGTCTCTATTGCGCGCGACCTGTTCTCAACCGATACGCTCGGTCGAGTTATCCGGAGCTGGCAGCGCGTGCTGCGTGAAATAGCGCTCGATCCGACTCGTCCGCTCCTGAATCTGTCCATCATCGCGGAGCACGACGAGCGGTATCTCCTGCACGAGTTGAACCGCAACCAGCAACCCTGGGATAGTAGCCAGCTCATCCATCGGCTCTTCGAGCAGTGTGCCGATGCTCGGCCAGAGGACACGGCCGTCATTTTCGAGGACCAATCGATTACTTGGGCTGCGCTCGATCGGCGCTCGAATCAGCTCGCACGTCGGTTACGAAAGCTCGGCGTAACCGCGGACGATCGCGTTGGGGTGTGTCTGGATCGCGGCATCGACTTGGTAGTGGCGATTCTAGCTGTGCTCAAGGCAGGCGCTGGGTACGTGCCGTTGGATCCGTCGT
>JBLNFG010001202.1:0-4052 GCA_050263495.1 Myxococcales bacterium
GTTACCCTGGTTAGGGGCGCTGTCGACCGCGTGCTTGAAGTGCCAACCCCTCGTGCCATGAGCACCGCGACGGCCACCATCCCTACTATGGCCCAGAGCTCGATCCAATGATGTAGTATCAAGGTGCGCTTGCGCTCGATCGTCACCGCCTGTCCGCGAGCAAGCCGGATTCGGTAACGTATGAGTGCCATCATCACGACCGATTCGGCTCCGAGAAGCACTAATAAGAGCAGCATCTTGGTCCAAAAGGCGTGGTTCGCCAGGTAGTACGCCGTGCCCTTCTCGAGGCCGCCAAAGGCGCGGTACAGCCCGCTTCCAATCCAGAACACTGCGATCAGAGCGTACCAATTGTCCCAGTAGAACACTCGTTTGAGCTGATGGGGCGCTTCCGCCAAATGAAGTGCGTGCGCCCTGAGCATGAGCACGGCCACTCCGAGTGGCAGCGAAGTCAGATGAATGATCGCGAATATTTTCTCCTGCATCAGTGAGCCATGCTCCGCCTGATGTTGATGGTCCCGTGGCGACGACCGTCAAGGGGCGCGCGCGCAAGCTTTCGGATCCCGGTGCAGGGTTTATGGCCCACACTGACCGTGGCCAGGGCCCCTCCGCGGCCAAGGCATTCCACGGTCGCGGATGGAACAATTGGAACGACCTCTGGTTCATTCGCTCGTCGCCCCAACGGCGATCCACAGATTGCCTGCTCGATCAGTCGCGTGTGGTTGGGTCTGCTTCCGGACGACTGAGTGCCCCCAGCAGATTGGCGAGTTCCGACAACGCAAATGGCTTACATAAGCTGGCAGTGAATCCGAAATCCGCGGGGCGGGCCATCACGGGATCTTCGGAGTAACCGCTTGCTGCGATAGCGATGAGGTTAGGGCATTGGGGGCGAATCAGTGCAAGTACCTCCTTGCCACCCATTCCGCCGGGGATCGTCAGATCCAGGAGAGCAACTGTGAAGGGTCGCCCATCGAGATTGGCACGTTCGACGACGGCGACCGCTTCGTTTCCATCCGGAACGGTGCTTACTTCGTAGCCCACACGTGTGAGCAAGCGTGAATAGAGATTGCGCAGGTATCCCTCGTCGTCCAGCACGAGCGCGCGCCCCGCGCCGCGGACCTCTGTCGGCAGTCTGACCATTGACGATGCCGTCACTGCACCAGCCACAACGACGGGCAAGTAGATTCGGAATGTCGTTCCAACGTCTATCGTGGACTCGACATCGATATGTCCCTCGTGTTTGCGCACGATGGAATAGGCTGTTGCGAGCCCAAGGCCCGTACCCTGTTCTTTGGTTGTAAAGAACGGATCAAAGATCCTTGGCAAGACGTGACGTGGAATGCCGGGGCCGTTGTCAGAAACGGTGATTCGTACGTATTCCCCTTCCGGTAAGTCTTGACGGTTTCCGGGCTGCACCACCACACGGTCGCCCGTAACCGATACGGTGCCGCCGTGCGGCATCGCCTGCATCGAATTGCGCACTAAGTTGTCGATCACGCGCCAGAGTTGTCCGGCATCCGCAGCTACCTCGGGCAACTCGTGGCTGAACGTCAATTTCGAAGCCACATTCGACCCGCTCAGCGCGAAGCGTGTGCACTCCGTGAGCAATCTCCGCAGATTGACGGCGCTGCGCACCGGCGCGCCGCCTTTGGAAAACGTAAGAAGCTGTCGCGTCAGATCTCGCGCTCGTTCGAAGACCAACAGCGCCTCGTCGAGGGCGGAAGCCTGATCCGAGCCCTCTGCCGCACCCTCGCGCGCGAGACACAAATAGCCGAAGATCCCACCAAGTAGGTTGTTGAAATCGTGGGCAATGCCTCCAGCCAACGTCCCGATAGCGTCGAGCCGCTCGGCGCGCTGCATCCCTTCGAGGAGGCGGTTTCTCTCCGTCACGTCACGAAACGAGAGCACGGCACCGACGATTTGACCGTCGCGATCGCGGATTGGGGCCGCGCTTCCCGCAACTTCTCGGATCGATCCCTGTCGCGATCGCAAACGGTGAGAGTCGGGTAGTTCGCAGCCGCGAATATGGGTGAGGACCTGGAGCACCGGGTCATCGAGGATGCGCCGAGACTGCTCGTCTATCTGCACAAAAACCTCGGAAATTGGCTGCCCTTGTGCTTGCTCGAGTCTCCATCCAGTTAGTTGTTCTGCAACGGGATTGATGTTGGTGACGTGACCCAAGGTATCCGTGGTAATTACGCCGTCCCCGATACTCCGCAGCGTGACATCGAGCAGGTCCTTCTCCTTCGCGAGCGCTGCCTCCGCCGCTCTGCGTTCCTGAACCTCCAGTGCCAAATCCGCGGTTCGCTGGCGGACTCGCTCCTCCAATTCCCGTTGTTGCGCTTCGGTCAGCCTCCGCTGTCGGCGCTCCTCCAACATGACCCCAATCACGAACAACAGGTTCTGAACATGGGCTCGATAGGGTGAGTACGCGTTAACACCGTTCAGTCGCACCACGACGTCCCCGTACACAGTGCCGCCGTAGTGCAGCGAGTAGCGCTCCTCTTGGGGTTCCACCGGAGGGGGTGACGCTTCTCTAGGTAAACTCTTGACGCTCTCGACCCCTGGAACGTGTTCCAAACCGCGACACACGAAGGCGATGATGGATGCTTCATCCGGCATCTGGCCCGCGATGTTCTGCACCAAGAGCAGGCGAGCCAAGATTTCGCTGCGCAGTTCCGAATCGCCAGTGTCGATGTTTGGCATTAGTTCAGGTTGAGCGACTCCGGAGCAATGAAGAACGGATTTTGAATGACGCTCCCGCGTACGACCATTAGGGGGTGAACCGAAAGAATGTCCATGATGGTAGCTCCACCAAAGACTCGGGCATCATATTGGCATACGGCAGTCAACGGTTGCTCGCGCAGCAGCGCATTCACCAGCCCCTCATACTCGAACAGGCGCGAGCCGCCCTCGATGCGGCCAATGCGTGGGCTCATCTCCCCAATGACCCGTGCCCCCACACACCCGGACTCGATCGAATCGGCGCGAAGCTTCTTGAGCCTCGCTAGCAGCCGTTCTGGGTTGAAGGCGTTTCCCTCGAAGTACACGGCCTCAGCGCCAGATGCGATTAGGTGCCCCGATGCTTGTGCCTCGTCGAAGGAGATGCCTGCATCCTTCAAACAGGCCGAGAGTACGTCGCGATCCATGTGGTCAGAGAAACAGGCGGCGTACTCTCGCAACAGGAGTCCCTTGGTGACAAATTTGACCAAAGCATCGTCGCGTTCGCTGTCACTGCTGTAGATCTGGCAAATATGGGAACCAGCTGGTACCGGCGCGGCGACGAAGCCCAAGTCGATAATCGGTGTAGAACAGGTCATTGTGCTCCCTGGATCTCTATACGACTCACAACCGTCGTAAGACGCGAAGCTTTTCGCTAAATGAGTACCTTACCGCAGGTCAGGTAAGGAAGGGGTGCGCCGCTCCTGTGGCAATCTGCGCCAGAACGGCGGATCCCGGCAGGACCTGAGCGTCTAGATGTGCATCGGTTCTGGGAACCGGCGGTTTGTGAGTGGACGCCGACCTCCGCTAAGGTGGGCACACGGGGTTGTCCGCGACGGGCATCGGTTCAGTGGGCACTTGGGCGGCCGTTAGCAACGTACATCGATGAAGCAAGCACTCAAGCATCGTGGTCGTGCTGGCGTCGCGCAACACACGCGCTTGACGGACCAGTCGCTGTACGACCTCCTCAGGGTGGACGTTCGCCTACGCTCGCGACGCAACTTTGGAACGGCTGAAAGGCACTCACCAGGACCGACGCGATCGGCAGCTCGAGCGCGTGATCTGGTTCAGCCTTCGTCCCGGCGCGGTGCTCTCTCTAGCTTCTGGATCTTCCGAGACGACTAGCACTAGCAATTCGCGACGCCAGCTTGGGTCGGGATGCACGCCGATGAAACCGCGCTACGAGCGCGAATGTTGTCGACCGTGTTTCAGCGAGATTCCACAGCGCCAATTCTTGAGCTGCCCTGCTGTCAACCAGGAGAAATGCATCACCCCTGGTGACAACCATGGTGCCTTCAGAGCCGTAAAAACCGCTCAGGTAGAAAATGTTGTCC
>JBLNFG010001203.1:0-4779 GCA_050263495.1 Myxococcales bacterium
GTGGGCGGCAATCGAGGACGCGTTCTCTTCGACGTCCGATAGCTCGACTGGAAGGGGAAAACCCGTTAACGAGATGCGCTCCTCTCTCACGCCGTAAGCCCTAAGGCGCCGAACGACGCGCGGGCTGGGCGCCAGGTAATGAATGTTGCTGCGCTCAGGATTCATGGGCACCCACACGCGGTGTACGTCCGCGTCGGTGACGACACAGTAGATGGGACTGAGCTGAGCCTCATCCGCGATGATCGCCGGAGCGTAGAAGGTCGTTACCAAGGGCACCCGAGCCTCGCGCAGGGTGCGCACCAAGCCGCGTCCCAACCCAAAATGGACGAGTCGATTCAGGGCGAGCACACTCAGATCGGGTGCACTCTGGTCGGGCGCGTCGTAAAGCGACGGAATCATCGTCACGAAATCCATCAGTGCATTGGCTGGGCGCTCGAATAGCGACCATGGGGTAGGGCGCGACAACAGGCCATGCCCACGTCGAACCAACTGCCAAAGCCGCCGCTCCGCGGCGTCAGCCAACGGTGCTTCGTCCGCCAAGTGGACGTCACTCTTGAGTGCGTCCGCGAGCGAGTGCGCGGCGCGTAAATGGCCGTAGCCCATCTCCACGGATACAACCATGCAACTCGGTTTGGACGTCATCGTCATGCCGCCTTGCGCATTCCCGCCGCGCTGGGGTTGGCCGTCAACAGATCTGGGTTAATGGGCCGCAGTCGTGAACCTGTCCCAATACGCAATTGCTGATGCCTCCAGACGACCGTGTTCTTCACCCAACCCAACACCCACGCGCCAAACCCCAGAATAGATGACAGCGGTAGCAGTGTGAGGGTGCTGAGCTTGACCGGCGCGCCCTGGAGCGCGGCGCACAGCGCGGCTTCGAGCAACAGGGCGCAAGAACTCACCGCAATGATCACCGCTGCAGCCAAGGGGCGAGTGGCGCCAGAGGCCCACCAGCTCGCAGTGAATAGCATCAGCCACAATGCAGGCGAAGCGAGCGGCTCCAAGGCAAACGCCAACGGAGCAATGTGGCGCCGGATTTGGGACCAGCGGGTATGCCGTTGAAGCATCTTGGTGATTGATCCGGTGCGGTTGACCGCGAATACCGGGTAGCCCAAGACCTTGACTTGGTAGCCAGCCGCTGCAACGGCGCGCCCGAGCAGATAATCCTCGGCCAGAACGTCCGCGGTGGCGGCGAAGCCGCCGGCGTTGCTCAGGGCATCGCGACGAAACAGCATCGATTTGCCAACCACGACGGGATGCTGCAGGAACCGCTGCGCGGCCGCGACCGTCGCCGCCACGAAGCCGTTGAGACGCAGGTTCTCACAGGCGGCTCCAATCGTTCGCTCACCCTTCCCCACGACCAGGTTCGAGACGAGACCCACCTTTGGATGCTCCAGGGCGCCTGCCATGACGCTCAGGTAATCCGTGCCCACTCGCACGTCGGCATCGGAGACGAGAATTGCGGAGTACCGCGCTCTCGTCAGTAGCTTGCGTAAGTTTCTGACCTTTGGATTCAGCCCCGTCGGCCACTGCCCGCTGACAATGCGAAACGCGACGAGCGGATGCCGTTCCTTGACCCGCTGAGCTACGGCGAGCGCCGGGTCATCTGCGTCGGCAGCACCCACGATGATTTCGTACTGGCGATGCGTTTGCCGGCAGAAGCTCTCGAGATTTTCTTCGAGTTCATCATCCAAGCCTTTAACCGGTTTCAGAACACTGATCGGGATCGTACCGCGCGGCATTCTCTCGAAAGACGAGAGTAGCCAAGCAGCGATGTACATGAGCGAGGAGAGGGCAGCAGATAGGACCGCCCCTACGGCAATGGTGGTGGTCAACATGTTAGTGTCAATCAACCACTGGCAAGCGTCGCCTCCGTCACAGTGATGTGAAATGCTCTCGGCAAGTGATGCGCGCGCAGCACGTGCACCAGCGGCGACGAGGAAACGGATCGCGGTAACGATGTGACGCGCGGGCGTGCGTCTCGAAACGGTCATCGAACCTTCATTCATCGCTTGAAGATGCGGGACGCCGCGTCTTCGTTCGATGCTTCGAGGCAGACTGCCCTCGAAGCTCGCGCTGCGTCGCAGAGTGCAGCTTTTTATCGAGAGGTCGTCTCGATAGTCGACGCGAGGGGTCTTCTCTGCGCGCAACAATTACGGCGAGTTCTCTTCGTTGTCACGCCGTCGCCACGGGACCCGACCCAGGATGGAACTGAGTCCAAATACCCAATGCAGATTGCAGTCATATCGGACTTACACCTAGGCGCCGGCGACCAATCCGACGCGTTTGGTCACAGTGACGAGCATTTCCTGAGCTTCCTGAATCAGCTAGAGCAGGACTTCGACCGCATTGTCTTGCTCGGTGACATCTGGGAAACGCTGACGTCTCATCGCCCCTTTAGCGCCGCCGAGGGATTGCGGCGCGCACGCGACGCACATGCGTCGATTGCGCGCCGATTCCTCTCACGCAAGTACACCTACGTGCATGGCAACCACGATCTGGTGGCCGCTCGCATCGACGCTGCACCAAGCGAATGGGTCCTGGATAGCGATGGCATTCGCTTGTTGTTTACCCATGGGCACCACCACGATTGGCTGATTCGGCGCGCGCGATGGCTCTCTGAATCGCTGGTGTGGTTGGGCGCGTGGGCGCGCCGCCTTGGCTTCGAGTCGGTGTATCGGTTCGGCTATTGGTTGGACGCCTGGCTAAGCGGCTCCACGGATGAACCTGCTCTCGGCCGCTTCGCGCTCTGGGCGCTGCGACTCGCGGAAGCTCACACGGCGGACGTGGTGATCGCGGGCCACACGCACGTAACGTCTTCCGTGCAGCATCGTGGGCGTCTCTACCTGAACAGCGGTACGTGTAGCGAGGGCCGCTGGTCGTATCTCGCCCTCGACACCAAAGCCGGGCAATACGACGTCTGTGAAGTGCGGAACCAGGGGTAACCACCACCTTCAGACAGTGATGCATACACGATTACTCCACGTCGTGGCATGCGTCGGTGAGGTGCAACAGCTGTATGTTGGCGTGGAATCTCGAAGCACTGATGACCTTCCGCGCGCCGCCTCTCACGACGGACAAACCTAATCGAAAGTCACTATTCGCCGCAGTGGTCGATGGTGAGAGTGTCGAACGGCGTCGTGTTGCCAGCAGCGACGGTGTAGCAACGTAACGTTGCTTGACAACCCTGGACACCGACGTGGCAGAAGGTGTTTGCCGAACCGCGCGATGCGGCTAGGTTCGAAGTGCAGTTGTAGCTATCCGTGCGCGTAGCACCCGTTGAGTCGGTGCCGGATACTGACGCCTTGGAGATATTGACGGCTCGCGGCGTGCCCGCAACCGAGCCCAACTCGATCTGAATCGTTCCACTGCCGTCTGTGACGCAACTGGCACGATTCAACTCGCAGGTGCGCGTGTACACGTGCGTGTGCCCCGAAAATGCGAGATCGACACCGTACCGCTCTGCCAGATCAATCCACGGCAACCCAGACGCATACCCTGCATGACTCGTGCTGCAAGAGTACACCGGCTTATGAAAGAAGAGGAACTTGAACTTGGCCGTGGAGTTTCGCAGTGCCGCACCGAGAGCCAGCGTTTGAGCGTCGGACCACGACGTAGACGGACCAGAAGCCTTATTACTGTCAACAGCCGCAAAGAGAACACTCGCGTATTCGGCGGTGAAGTAGATTCCGTCCGTCCCGCTGTGGCCAAGGTTCGTCTGACCCGGGAGATTTGCCGTCCAAAGGGAATACCAGCTCGCACTCGAGATATCGTGATTTCCCGGCATTCCCAGGTAGCGCGGGGCCGCGCCGAAGGTGGGGACGGTCCGATTGAACAGACCGTCGGAGAACTGGGTATGGTAGTTCCACTCGCCTGCCGTAGCAGTGTTCGTAAAGTCGCCCACGCTGATGCCAGCGAGTGGAGTCGGATTTGGATCACTCCAGTGCACCCGGCACACAACTTGATTGTGTATCACCTCGTCTATCCAATAGTCTTACTTCGGCCCGCACGACCCTCGCCAATAATCGGGCGCATCACCGATTCGTCACGAACTTCACCGATCTGTCACTTGCGGAGGGCTGCAGCGACGACTAACACCATGTTCTTCTTCCCAAACCCTATGACGATTCCCCAGACACTCAGGAGCCACCGCGGGTACGCATGGTTCCGGCGAGCCGCATGTTGCGCGCGTAGCGCACCACTTCTCGCGCTAGTCGTCGCGGCATGCACCAGACTGGAGAGTGCAGGTGACGTGTTTGGTGCCATTCCGGCGGATGGCGGCAGGTCGGGGGCTGGTTCAAGTGGCGTTGGCGGCGCATTGCTCGGACTGCAGACGAGTATTGGCGAAGCCGGCAGCCGGTCGTCTAGCGTTAGCACGGCTGGGCAATCCAACACCAACGCTGTCTGCTGGAACCCCTCGGGTCAACAGGGACTCGGATGCTATCGCTGCCCGCCCGAGAACTTTCTCCATTTCGAACGAGCGTGCACGGACGCTCATTGCGTTCCTTTCGACAATTCGCGGAGCCTGACCAAACTCAGTGCAGAAGGTCGGCTGCCTCCGCTTCCCACCGCGACGGGCGGTTCCGCGAATGCGACGCTTGGCGCATCGGGCTCGGAGAGTTCCTCTGTATCGACGGGAGCGGGCGAAGTAACCGGCAACGCCGGAAACACGAGCATTCCTCCTGAGGCTGGCAAAGCTGGGACGCCAGCATCGCTTGCTGCTGGAGGCACCACGAGCACAGGCGGCAGCGCTGGAGTTCGCTGCGACGAAGTACCAAA
>JBLNFG010001204.1:0-7701 GCA_050263495.1 Myxococcales bacterium
AACGGGCAGCCGGTGTAACGCCCGACTATGTTCGGCTCAGCATTGGAATCGAGCACCTCGACGACATCCTGGCGGATCTCGATCAAGCGCTGTCGAAGACGTAGAACTCCGAGCGGTCTGCGTCCAATGAAACGCCGCGTCGTTCGCCAGGCGCGGCGGTTTCGTTTGGCGTTCATTGCAGCGACGCTCGTAGAAACGTCGCGTCGTTCGCCAGGCGCGGCGGCTTCGTCTAAAAAGCTGAGCCGCGCCGCCACAATTGAGGCGCTCGTATCAGCTTGGCGTTCATTGCAACGGCGCTCGTAGAAACGTCGCGACTCCACGCGCTCGTATGAGTTTGGCGCTCATTGCAGCGGCCCCTGTAACAAGGTCCCGCGAATCCACGCCACGAGCGCGGCAAATGCCACGAGGATCAATACGAGTACCAACGCCGTAGCGATGAGCGGCTGCGACCCGAGCGCACTCCGCGCGCGCTTGCGCGAAACGCGAGAAACGCCTTTCTCGTCGTGTCCGGTTGCGACGACCGCCGCTCCACCAAGCGCTTCTTCTAGCCCTTTCGTTGCGCCGCGAGAGCGCAAGATCGGCGACAGAATCGCGTGCAACAGCACCGCCAGTGCGATCGCCATTCCGACCAGTACCGCGCGTGAGCGCGAGCGGTTTCGACTTGCCGCGTCGGCGAGTGCGAGGGGCTTGCCGTCGAGCAGGAGCTGGTCGCGGATGGTCACTGCATCGGGGACGAACTCGGCGCTGTCGCTTGCCACAGGCCACCCGATCACGTTGGGCCCATCGAGCGCGGGCTCGGTACCGACCATGAGCCAAGCGGGGTGCGGCGCTTCCACATTCAAGGCCAGCTCGGTACGACACGATCCGTTTGGATGGCAATCGAGGTTCACGCCGCCCGAAGCCCATTGACCCTGCTCGCTCACGAGGGCGTAGTACGCCCTGCGCGTTGGAACTAGGCTTTCGAGCTGCAATTTACCGTCACGTGCCCCGCCTCTCAGGTTGGCGGTAGCGACAGGAATCGACGAGAAAAAGCTCGCGATCGGGTGCTCGCGCTCTCCGACACGGACGCGCACCGATGCAGCGAAGTCCTTCGGAACTACGGGGATCTGTGCGCGCCCGCTTGCGTCGGTGTGCAGCGCGACGGGCGTTCGAATCGTCGTGTCTTCGAAGCCGTCGAGTTCGAGTGTGAACGGCGTTGTCACGGCGCCACCGGCGGCGTCATTGATCGCGACAGCTAGCGTTCCGGGTTGACCCAACACGAAGGCACCCTCACGGCACCCCACCGTGATGCTCCAAGTGCCGCTGGTCTTACCCCGAAGTCGTCCCTCGCGCACCTTACGTTGCCGCCAGTACGTGGCTTGATCCAAATGCAGGTTGCCCTCCGCCAATCGCTGCTTGCCGGAAATAATGGAGACCCTCGGGTTGCGTAACGGATAGGGCAGCGCGACGTAAGCCATCGACGCGTCGTCGAATGCGAGCGGAACCAGTTTCGGTTCGGCTCCCTCCGCTTCGATCCGAAGCTGCGCAATAGGGGCAGGCTGTGTGGTGGCATGAGCTGGATTGGGAATAACGAACTCGACGCGTATGTTGAACGGCGTCGGCCCTTCGGTGGGGCCACCCCAGACCCTTGCCCAACCCGTAGGAAGTGTGCTCTCGCCAAAGCTCAAACCAAGGAACACGCCCAAGGTGGCGAGTATTAGTAAGGTAAGAACCCAATTCAGCGCCGGGGCGCGTAGAGCCGCAGCAACACTCTTGATGAGAGACTGGAAACGAGTAGAAATAAGACCTCGTACGGGTACCTTGCCTTCTTAATCGCAGTGAGGCGACCCTCTAAGCAGAATACACTCAGCCATGGCCAGTCAGTCCTCAGAAAAATCGGCAAAGTCGGAGACGAAGACCAAGCACTCCCGTGGGCATGCTCTGCTGGAGAAACGCTTTGTCTCGGAATGGAATCGCCCCGACCTGGGCGTGCTCGTTGCAGCAGTCATAGCGGGGCTGCTCCTTGGCGCCGGCTGCTACTCTGCGTGGATAGCGGAGACACCCAATGAGTACCAGAGCTTCCTGTTGCTGGGTGGGATTGCTGTACTCGGCTTCTTCGTGTTCCGCATCAGTTCGGGTCGTGAGGTGGTGTTCGTCGGAGATGCAGGCGTCGCTGTCGAGCAAGGCGGAGAACTGACTCGGTTACTCTGGTTCGAAATCGAATCGATCCGTTATCAGGGTTCCCATTTGGTTTTGACCGGCGCGAACACGACCCTGCGCTTGCCGAGTCAATGCCACACCCGGGCAATTCGGGCGATCTTGGCGGAAACCGCAAGCCGCTTACCGAAGATCCTCGACGTACCGGCGAAGCTCGTGGACCAACTGCCAAAGGTGGTGGGTGAAGATCCGTCGCCCAGACCGATCACCTCACTGCAAGTGGCGGGTAAGCGCTGCCAAGTAACGAACCAGGTGCTCACCTTCGAACGCGACGCGCGCCTATGCCCCGTTTGCACGAGTATCTATCATCGCGATCACGTGCCGGCCAAGTGCGCCAATTGTGAGCAACCGCTCGGCAGCGCCGCAGTGGCGGTCGAATAGCACGTCTCCAAAATTGGCGTCGGAGCTGCGCATGTGCGGGCTCACGCTGTTCAACGCTACGGGTTGGCCTGGAGCTGCGGCGCGCCCTTGGCTCGGCCTCGATCGGCGTTGGGCCGTTGCGGCTTCGAGGTACTCGTCGCAAGATCCTTTTCGGTGAGCACACGCACCGAGCTGCCCTGAATCTCGAGTACTGCCGTCGAGTGCCCCCCGTAGTAGCGCGAAAGCCCAACGTCAATCCGCGCCACTCGGCCGTCGCACGCGAAGGTGACTCCGTCGCGTTGCGGCGTGTGTCCGACCACGAGCCGCTTCGCTCCGAGCTTCGCAAGCACGCCCTGTAACCGTTCACAATCAGCGTCGGTAGCCGTCTCGCCGTAGGTACGGTCCCAAAACGGCGTGTCATCGCTGACGAGGGCTCTTGGAAGCGGTTTGGTGCCGCGCATCCAACTCGAGACCTCGGTATTCATGCGCTCGAGCCCGTACTCGAGGTGCTTCGGAACGACGCCGCCATGGGCGAATACGCTGTCGTTGACCTGGAGCACGACCGGGTACTGCGCCAACCTTCGCGCCCAGGGCCCACCCGGCAAGAACGCCATGAGTCGGCCACGTTGTGCTGCGGGTGCATCGCCGAGTGGACCAGGGACGGGCCCCTGCGCGTACTCCGCGAAGGAGGTGAACCCGCTCTCGCTTACATAACGCAGATCGCCTGCCACGTTCATGATCTCGTGGTTGCCATTGATCCGGTAGAGTGCGCCTCCGCCCTGCTGCGCAAGGACAGCCATCTTCTCGAGCCACTCGAGCAACGGGCGTTCGTCCTGGCCTCGGTCGAGCACATCGCCCGTCTGGACCACGACGGTATTGCCGCCCACCCACTGCTCGTTGTTGTCTAGAACCTTGGCGACGCGGAAAGCACGTCGCGCCGCGTCGAGATCGCCGTGGAGATCACCGACGGCAACCACGCGCCCTTCGGCTGTGTGCTGCTTGAGTTGCTCGCTCGGCGCCGCGGCTGCTGCCCCACTTGAAGGTTTGGCGGCAGCGACAGCCTTGGGCGCTGGTTGCGCCGAAGGTTGCGGATCGGCCGAGGCACGGCTTGCGCTGTGGCACGACAGCGCCAAAACAACGAGGCCGACGGTCGTTACTATCCCGAGTCTGCGCGACGCCACGCTAGGTTTCGTGAGCACGCGGTGACTCTAGCATAGCTATTCGACGTGCATTGTGTGGATCTCGACCGTCGAGCGGCATCCGGTACGGTCCGCTACGACGCGACGCACCACCCTGCGGACTTCGTCGTCGATCGCCTGGCGCTTGGCCTTGTGCCGCACCAAACGCGTAACCTCGAGCGAGATCGCCCGCACGGTCGAGTCGTGCTCAGCTAGCGACGGAATTCCGAGCAACGTCACCGCCGGCGGCACGACGAGGCTGCCGCCCGCGCCGACCACTAACGAAATCATGACGATGCCTTGGCGCCCCAGCTCCACGCGTGACGCCAGTGCCTCGTCTTCGAGGGGTTGTCCACCAAGATCGATGGCGACCCGACCGTGAGGGACCGTATCGCTGCGGAAGAGTTTTCCGTTCGTGAGGCGCAGGGTCGAGCCATTCTCGACGATCTCGATCTGTCCGACGCCTTGGGCGCGTGCCAGCTCGGCATGCCGAACGAGATGGTGGAGCGTGCCGTGCACCGGAACGAACGCCTTCGGACGAACGAGCTCGATCATCCGGACCTGTTCCTCGCGGCTGGCGTGTCCGCTCACATGGATATCCGGATCGGTATGGCGCGTGTGAATGATCGCACCCTGTCGCAGTAGATCGCACACCATCTCATGCACCGCGCGCTCGTTGCCCGGAATGACGCGACTCGAGAACAGGATCGTATCGCCCCGCTCGACCTCGACCCAGCGGTGATTGTTCTTGGCGAGGCGGCACATCGAGGAGGTGCGCTCCGCTTGGGTACCGCCAACCAGCACTAGTACGCGGTCGCGCGGATAATCCCGGAGCTGCTCCGGCGGAATCAAGAGGTCACTCTGCCAACGCAGGCGACCGATCTCGTGCCCTACGTTCGCTTGCGTGCTCAAGCTGCGGCCGAGCAAGCACAGTTTGCGTCCGACGCGTTGTGCCAGCTCTCCCAGCTTGCTTAGGCGCTGAACGTTGCTCGCGAACAAGCCGACGAACACGCGTTGCGTCGCCTGCTCTACCAAACGCTCGAGCGCCTGCCCGACAATGCGCTCGGAACCAGTGCGCCCAGCGATTCCCACGTTCGTGCTGTCGCTCAGCAGCAGATCCACCCCGGCGTCTCCGAGCGCTAGGATCCGTGCCTCGTCCGTTGGTTCTCCATACGGAGGATCGGGATCAAAATCGAAATCTCCCGTGTGGAACACCGTGCCGGCTGAACTGCGGATGCATAGCGCGGAGGCCTCCACGATCGAGTGGGCGACGCGCACGGGTTCGACACTGAACGGGCCTAGCTCGTAGGTGGTGCCCGGGCTCGCGCTGCGCAGCGTGACGGCATCCTCGTCGAACTCGTGCTCCTGCAACCTGCGTCGAATCAACCCGAGGGCGTGGTTGGGTCCATATACAGGAATCGAAAGGCTCGAAAGCAGGTACGGAACGGCCCCAATGTGATCCTCGTGACCATGGGTAATGAACACGCCAACCACCCGGTCCTTGACGGACTCGAGATAGCGGAAGTCCGGACGAATGACGTCGATGCCGTGATCGTCGGCGGGGAAGGAGGTACCGCAGTCCACGACCAGAACACCGTCGGGGTGCTCCAGCGCGAGACAGTTCATACCGATTTCTCCGAGCCCGCCGAGCGGTACGATGCGAAGGTCAGAGTCGTTGGATATTAAGGACACGTGTTGACGATGGGTACGTGTAGCCCGGGATTGCAGATTTGGCCAGGCCGCCTAACGCCTCAAATAGCCTGCTTCGGCGCGATCAGAAGGTCCAAGGGCCGAACTTACGGAAGTGTGCGCGGACATTCTGTCCCGCACGTCCTCCGCCGTCTCTCAATCTCCGTGGCTATTAGCGTTGCTACGCGCGCCATCACGGCCAATCGCCCCCGACATCGTTAAGTGGCCGAAAAGTACGGAGCTGAGGGCTCTACTTGCAGCTGCGTAGGGACCGATAGATCCAGTACTTGCCACTGCGATTGGAGATGAAGAACAACTCGCGACCGTTGGCGGTCAGCGTGACGTCCGTCTCAGTGCTGGCCGAGTTCACGCCAGGGTCGGAGACGCGCACGTGATTGACAAACCTGCCGCCGTCGGGACTCAAGGTGGCCCTCCAAAGGTCAATCTGAGATGGCTCATCGGACATCACCCGAGACGACGAGAAGTAGACCACGCTGCCGTCGGGCGTAAAGGCTACGCGACCCTCGTAGTAGTTCGAATTGAGATCCGTCACGGCGACAGGATTGGCGAATGCACCTGTGACGCTCGCGCGCGTAGCACGCCAAATGTCCGCGTTCTCCGGCGGCCGAGTGCTGTACGTCCCATAGTAGATTGTCAGCTGATCTGGGGAGAGGGAGGGGAGGTGTTCGAGGCGCGGCGTGTTTACGCCGCCCGGCACGAGCTCCATGTTCGAGAACTCGGCGTCGAGGCTCGTCTTGGTCATCATCCAAATATCGCGATCGCCAACGAGACCCCGCTGCATCGAGTAGAAGTACAAGGTGAGTCCGTCCGGGCTCAAAAAGGGGGTTCCGCGATTGTCCGTCGCATTCGGAAACACCAGCTGCACGTTGGAGAACTCGAGTGAATCCAAGGAGGTTCGAGTTGCCCGCACGAGCTGCTCGCGCGAACCACTAGAACTTGCGGCAGCGAAGTACAGCGTGAGCCCATCGGGACTCAAGCTTGGGCTATAGAGCACCCAGTCGCCGTCGAGCGGCTCCGAAGACGTGATCGGCGAGGGTTCGCTCAGGGATTCTTCGGCGCAGCGATCGCAGGTCGTGCAAGTGGACGCATTCGGCGTGTTGCCGCCGGAGCCCGCACCACCCTTCGGCATTGCGCCACCCGTTGCACTCGACTCGCTCGGCACTCCACCGAGTTCCCCTTGAGTCGTAGCGCTGCCGGGTGCTCGCCCTCCCGCTTCGATCGAGGTGTCAGACACATCCGCCGTCGTGCCGCCCTGGCTCAAGGTGGTCCGCCCGCCACTGGGGTCGAGTCCAGAGATCACGAAGTCGTCGTTCATGAGCTGCGGGCATCCGACGAGCAGGCGTGAAATTGCGGCCATGGACACGGCACGTGACGCTGCAGTGCCGAGGCCCGTTCGATGCGAGGTAACCGGTGTAGTGGCGATCTTACGAGTATGCGTGATCGACACGACGCCGCGCAAGGCGCGGCAGGTCGAACCGGTGCTTGGGTGTGCGCACACATGAGCGCGCACACCGCGCATCAACGCCGTTCTGCTGCTGGGTGCCCTGCGGCGCGGCGCAAGCCCACTAGGACGGACGACTTTCGTCCGTCGAGAACCACCTTTTGCGTCGCGAATCCAAATCGAACCACTTCGAGGGCCATTCGCTTACCCTTGGTGACTTCGAATTCGTAAGGTGGCCCTGGCTGAAGCCTGCCTTGGTAAATGACCTTGGCGTCCGTCGGTCTAACGTCGAGAGTGACGCGAACGATATTGGGCGGAGTTGAAGCGGGTGCAGACGCCGCCGTACTCGTGACCTCGGGCGCCGCTCCCACGGCGACGGGTCCCGACGATGTAGCGGTCGTGGGGGATTCGTCCGTCGAGGCGCTCGGGGCCGCGACTGAATGCGCCGGTGCTGGTTCGTTCACTACCGGAAGTGGCTCGGCTGCTGAGGGCTCGATAGCTGGAATAACCGCGCCGGCCGTCGAAGCGCTCAGTACCGGCTCAGTGCCGGAGCGACCAACCATCATGGCTACGAAGACCCCGGCCAAAACGATCGCAGAGAGAATGACTGCGATGGTTCCTCCCGTACGCCTCTTACCCTTCACTGGCACCGATTCGGTGGGGTTCGGCGCAACGGCTTCATTGAAGGGCGATGTCGTCGCCCCATTGTCCCCAGCTTCGACGGACGAACCCGCGTCTGTCGAGCCGTCGCTTCGCGCAGCTCGGTTGGGTGCGCCGAAGTGACTGAGCGTGTTTCGATGCAGCGGCCGTTGCGCG
>JBLNFG010001205.1:0-6002 GCA_050263495.1 Myxococcales bacterium
CTATCTGCAGAAGCATCGAATCGACCTGGTTTCACATCTCGCGGCTCAGCTTGGCGTCAAGTGCACGGGCGCTCTCGACAAGTCCATGCGCCTGGTTGAAGCGATTGAGTCGGAAGCCAACGGCCAATGTGACGCATTCGCACAAACACTTGATACCGTCATCGCCGAACTTGGGAATGAAGGCGAACGGCTGCTCGAGTTGAATGGAGCAATCTGCGAAATGCGAAACGCCCTGAGTGGGCACTTGGGCCGGGAATTCGAGTCAGTTTGGTATTCCGCGAGCCAGCGCATCATCGCGGCGTTCTCGACGGCACTCTTCAACCAGCGTTTAGACCTCGACTACAGCTATATGCACCTGGTCGGCACCGCTGAGCAAGTGTCGGTAGCGTTTGACTTAACTTCTTTCGAACAGATGCTACTGCAGCATCTCCCCCGGGCAGGAGTCACTTCGACGTATATCTCACGCTTCGTTGATGGCGAAAAGACGGAGCTCGAACCGTTCGTTAGAATCTACGCAGGAAAGCCTTCGACATTACCCATCTGTCGCTATCCGGCGAACCAACTCTTGCCACCTAACGCATATCCGCCCGACACTCGATTTAGTGCGGTGGTGTTCCCTCTAACATGTGAGATTCAGTGTCTGGGCGTCGCCATCTTCGAGTACACGGACACTCTGATTGGCTATCACTTGCTGCGCGATCAGACCAGCCTGGCGTTGCAGAGCGTACTGCTACATAGGAAAATGGTCGAAACGACATTGATGCACGAACGCAGCGTGCAGGAGCGACTCTCCGCGACGCAAAGGGCGCAAGCATTGAGAGCATTGGCTGGCGGTGTTGCCCATGACCTAAATAACGTAATGGGGCCGCTCGTAGCGCTGCCCGACGTGATGTTGCGGGAGTTGGCGGCGCTCGATGTCGCGCCAGAGGAGATACGCCAGTTGGTCGCGGACGTGGAGTCGATCAAGACCTCGACGCGACACGCGGTACAGACCATCAAGGATCTACTGACGCTGGGCCGCAACGGACGCACCCCCAAGGTTCCGCTTGATCTCAATGCCACGATTTCAAGCTGGCTGGGGCTAGATGCTACGCGCACCCATCTGCGCGCACAACGTGTCCGAATTGAGCTCGATCTGTACCCTGGCCTGCTCACGGTGGTCGCGTCGGAAGCTCATTTGTTACGCGCAATCATGAATCTGGTGCGAAATGCACTCGATGCAATCGACCGAGATGGGCAGCTCTCGATTCGGACTTATCCCTTCAGCACACCCGAACCTTACCATGGCTTCGAGTCGATTCCGGCTGGCGATTACGTAGCCCTTAGCGTCACAGATAACGGCAAAGGGCTACCTGACCCGGTCAAGACACGGCTGTTTGAACCGTTTTTTAGCACCAAACGCGTCGGTGAGCAGTGTGGTACAGGGCTCGGGTTAGCGGTCGTTCACGGCGTGGTGAAGGAACACGATGGCTTCATCGACGTGAATAGTCGCTTGGGCTTCGGTACGACCTTTACGCTATATCTGCCGCAAAGCAACGAACGGATCACGACCAAGACCTCTTCCTACCTCCCTCGCTACTGCCACGGCAAGATCCTGCTTGTTGACGACGATCCGGTTCAGCGACGTACTGGACAACGAGTGCTCTCTCACTTCGGCTACGACGTGGATACGGTTGCAAGTGGGGAGGATGCCTGCAGGCGATTCGAAGAGACGATCGTTCCGGGACCGTGCCCATATGATCTTCTGATCTTGGATATGCAACTAGACGGGGAGCTGGACGGAATTGCGGTCTTGGAACGGGTCCGCACACGTTTTCCCTCGCAACAGGCGATCATGGTGACCGGGCAAGTACCGGTAGAGAATGTGGAGCGCGCCATTTTGCGGGATATTCCTTGGTTGCAGAAACCCTACTCGATGGATGACCTGGGCCAAGCGGTCTTTCAGGCGCTCAGTGGGCAACCCAGCGTGCCTCTAGTAAGAGCGTCCACTGTCCGACCATGACCATCAGAAGCGTCACCATGCCACACGGCGTAGAGCAAACCCGGCCTCGGCAGACGAAGGGTCTTTGTGATGGATCCATGCAACCTAAACAACTCAGTGAGTCCGCGCCATCTCTCCGGTAAATAGCTCGATGCCTGCCTGATTCGTGCTCTGACGTAGCGCAATCACGTCGTTCACATCAGTGCTCGCCGCGACGATGGCCGAACTGGTGGTCACTATCCACTGCACCTCAGGAAGAGCGGTTCTGAAGGCCGACGGCAACCCCTTCAACACGGCCAGATCCTGATGCAACTCGACCTCGTCAATCGCGACAATCCCCTGAGATTCAAGTGGATGACGCTGGGGATACGCTGCCCAGAGCGCGCGCACCGCAAGAGCCGCAAAAGCCGTCAGGTGGCGTGCTGATGTTGGCAGCTGGTCGAACGGCACATTCCGAGCGCCGTCACCTCGAAATAGCGGTTCAAGCGTGAGCGCGTCGAGCCCCACCCAATGGTAGCCCAACAACCCTACCAGCGCGTTTACGGCGTGTTCGAGCGCCTGATACAGTCGCTCGAAGCGTCGGTCGTCCGACGCTGAGCACAGGACTCGACTGACAGCCCCGTACGCGAGCACCTGCTTCGTTTCACGAGCGAGGTCGCCGCGGGTGGGGTCCTCCAGCGCAATCGGAGCGCGCACGTCGTAACGCGCGATACTGCGTCCTGGTCCGACCAAGGCGATTGGTTGACGTGAGAACCACCGAGTGGCTGGGATCGCAAGAAAGACGAAACCCGTTTCGCGCGCCACTCGGTCGAAGAGCGCCTGCTCTCTGCGACGGAAGGTCTCGCGATCTTCATCAGCAAAGACCCGCGTATTCGGCGAAGCAACCACTAGCGGATGCGGGCGTTCCGGATCATCCTGCCCAAGTTGAAATTCGCAGACCGAAACGCCCGGTTCCTCGCCATCGTGGCTCGTGGACGTGACCACGGCGTAACCTGGACGTGTGCAAGCGAGAGCGGCAAGCATCGTCGTCTTGCCCGTGCCTCCACCTCCGTGCACGACGGAAATCGGACGTGGCGTCCCCTCCTCGCTGAAATCGAGGCTGATCTCTTCGAAAGGTCCGAGCCGGGTCATGCGCATGCGGAGCAGGTGCATGACCCGTACTCTAACGGCATTCCACCAGCCGGAAAAGGCAAGTTCACTCTGCCATTCCCTGCGCCGACGGTCTTGTACGTCTCCTCCTGAGGCATCCCCATCCTTCGGGGATTCTCCCAGCTCCGCGTGAAGGCTCCCGCGTGCGGGTTCCGAGCGACGCGTGCGGGTTCTGAGCTCCGCATGCAGCCTCCCGCGTGCAGGCTTCGCGTGCAGGCTTCAGTGTTCTAGGTTCGCTCGATGCCATCGAAGCACGGTTCGTATTCTGGTTGACGCGCAGTTTCGGGCGCCACATTCTCGCGCGGAGAACTCAAACGGTTCAGCCTTGCGTGCAACCAAAGCCTACGGAGATATGGGGAGCTGGCCGAACCAGAGCAAGCTATCGGCGCGCCACATTCGGGATGCCTGTGACGCAAGCCTACGCCGCCTGAAAACCGACTTCATCGATTTGTACCAGATGCACCACGTCGACCGAGCGACTCCATTGGACGAGATCTGGCAGGCGATGGACATTTTGGTGCAACAAGGCAAGGTGCTCTACGTCGGCTCCTCCAATTTTGCGGGATGGCACATCGCAAGCGCGTGCGAGTCAGCGCGATCGCGGCATTCGTTTGGCCTCGTCAGCGAGCAGTGCAAGTACAACCTATTGACTCGCGCGGTAGAAATGGAGGTGGTTCCCGCGTGCGAATTCTACGGGTTGGGACTCATTCCATAGGGCCCACTCGCAAGTGGTGCACTATCCGGATCCGCTCGACAAGGGAGTGCGGCACAGAGTCGCCGTAACAGCGAATGGGCGCGCTCCGCTCTCCAAGGACACGAAGCACAGATTGAGAGCTACCTAGCGCTCTGCGCCAAACTAGGGAAAGAACCGGCGGATATCGCCATCGCGTGGCTACTCAGTCGTCCTTCGGTCACGGCACCAATCATTGGTCCACGCACCGTCGAACAGCTCGAGGGAACGGTGCAGGCGAGTACCATCGAACTCAGTCGAGAAACGCTCTCAGCGGTCGACGTTATCTTTCCGCCCTATAAGACCGCTCCCGAGCACTTCGCGTGGTGAAGCCGCTGCTTGCTGCACGTGAACCGAACGGGGCACAATGGGCCCCGTTCCTTCCTTGAACCGGGCGCGACAGCACTCGCCGTTGCTACTTCTTTTTCGCGGGCTTCGCGCCGGGCTTGGCTGCTGATTTCGCGGCAGGTTTAGCGGCGGGCTTCGCCACCGGTTTGGCTGCCGGTTTTGCAGCGGGCTTGGCCGCAGGCTTTGCGGCGGGCTTCGCTACCGGTTTGGCTGCCGGTTTTGCAGCGGGTTTTGTAGCGGGTTTCGCTGCGGGTTTGGTGGCGGACGTCGTGGCACCCTTGGTTGTCTCCGTCTCAACGCCTCGGTCATCCGCGTCAGGTGCCTTGATCCGTTGCTTCGTTTCCTCGACAATCTTCTCTTGGCCGGTCGCAGCATCGATCTCCACCTTCTTCTTGGTGATGTCCTGCTCGACGATATTGAACTCCACGCGGCGGTTCTTCTCGCGATTCTCCTCGGTGTCGTTTGGCGCGACAGGGTGCTCCTCGCCATAGCCCTTTGCGATCAACATCTCCCCCGGAATGCCGCCCCGCTCCACGAGGTGCCGCATGACAGACTTGGCGCGTCGATCGGATAGCGCCTTATTGTAGTTGTCCTCTCCCTCGGCGCTGGCGTGTCCCTCGATCCGGATCTTCTTGATGTGAGGGTGCTTCTTGATCACGTCGGCAATCTCAGCCAACAGGTCGTAAGAGACTTCTCGAATGATATCCTTATTGTACTCGAACTGGATCTTCTCGCGGATCTCGATCTTATCGTCCCGCACTTCCACGCGTGGCGGTGGCTTTGGTGGCTCCGGCGGAGGCGGTGGTGGCTCCGGGGGCGGAGGAGGGGGCGGTTCACCAGCCACCGAGATTGCGTTGCGGCCTTTGAAGGCCACTGGTTGAGCGCAGCCCACGAATCCAACCAGCAACGAGAAAATGCTCAGCGAGGTAACGAGAGCTCGAACCCTGTAACGTGTCCGCATCGATCTGCTCCGGGTAAAGTCCACCCAAGCCAGAGAATCGGAGGATCTGGTCCCTGACGTCAAGCGCAACTTAGGCACGCTCAATTCCATGGTATTTGTCGCCCGAGGTGCATCGGCCGGGAGCTTTTCGTCCTCGTCAAGCAATGAACCCCGGGGCCAGACGCGCTTGGGGCCGGCCGTCCCAAGGGCGCCCCCTGGAGAACCCTTCAATCCAATGGACCGCCTCGTCCCCTGGGGAGCACTGGTGACCCACTGTGTCAGCCGCTTCTCGTGCGGGCGATTCGCGAGCTCGGCGCGACCATGCAAGGACCCGACCACGTCGAACAGCATCGCGTGCTCGGCGCCGTCATTCAGAGGAGCAGCTCGACCAAGGGCCCGACCACGTCGAGCAGCATCGCGTGCTCGGCGCCGTCATTTAGGGACTCGACCACGTCGAGCTTCGTAGCCCATGCGGGCAGGTCGAGGGATGAAGTTCATTCGTATGATGGATAAGTTAAGGAAGTAGGGATTCGCTTGGCTACACTCAAGCGATAACAAGGCGCACCGCACCCATTGGCCCATCTACCCCAGGCCTCGACTCGTCTTCACCGTCAACCGCAACGAGCCGTGCCTGATAGTCTCCCGAGCGGCGCTGTGTAGCTCAACTTAGTTTTCTGGACGGCACTCGCAAAACTGCTCCAAGTCTGACGGGCAGCGGGGTTCGCGAAGCGGCGTTGCCGCGACGCAACAGACACAAAAAAGAACGCGATCCTTTCGGTTTACCCTGCACCGCGCGCCAGGAGCGCATCACCCCCGTTGCGCTCCCGCGCGCTTGAGCCACACCCCCAAACGAG
>JBLNFG010001206.1:0-3609 GCA_050263495.1 Myxococcales bacterium
TGACTTACTCCGATGGAACCGCGTCCAAGTGCCGGCGGTTCGAAGGGTACTAGAAAGCTGAAAACTCCGTGTACTGGACAAAACTCGTTCAAGGCCGTCGGCGCTACTGGACCCCGCCGGCTAAGAAGACTCGACGATCGGCGAGCCATTGTTTCGCTTCGGCGATTCGGGCATCGAGGTCGCAATAACGGGCAGGTGCCTCCTCCCAAGCAGTCCGATCAAATCCGGACAGAACCTGCTCGAGTAGCTTGTCGACGTTCTGTTCCGAGAACATGGTCTCGCCCAATTCCTCGACCTTGCTGGCGAACTCGGCCCGATATGCCTTAATCAGCTGGATCTTCAACTGTGACGGCGCGCCCGAAACAACGCCATCTCCTGTTTCCGGGTGGTAAAAGGACAAGGTCGGGGCGTTGTAGAAGATGCCCCAATCACCACAATCCACGGGGTCACCGCCAAAGTCACAATCGAAGTCGTGCGGGAAGATGCCCCACTTCTTGTCAGTACTGCGCTGGTAGGGCAAGTAGTTGTGAACGCCGTCGTCCCACGTTCCCGCCCAATTTCGAATAGCATACTGTGTGATGAGTTCGGCGACGTCAAAGTTCTGCTCGAGGTAGGCGCGCACCGCCGGGTCGGCGTCAGCTTCCGCGGAGATCTGGTCCAGCGCGTTAATCGCCGAGATTAGGGCTGCGTGCCCGTCTGGGGTTAGGCCCTTGTAGTCATGGTTCTCTCGGTTGTAGGTCAGGGCGTAACGTTGTTCCGGAGTCAGGCTGCACAAGCTGCCGAGGGGCGCGAAATTCCCGAACCCCCACGGCCCAGCGCTGCGGTCCGTGTCAGGCACGGTTGCGCCGTCAGCCTTGAATAGGTCGCCCGTAGGGCCACTCGTTCCCTCGAACTTCTCGAGTGCATCGTCCTCAATATTCAACGATTCCATCATGTAAGCGTAATAGCCGCCATTGACGTAGACCCGCACGAATCGGAACGTCTGCGCGGGGATTCCCGCTGCCGCCATCATGGCACCTTCAAGCGCATTGAGGACGCCCGGGCATGCTTGCTTGAGTTTGTTGAGATTGATTCCTCCTAGACCCTCGAATTGGTCGTAGCGGGGGAATTTGACGCGCCATGAAAGCACGGTTAGCGGGTTCGGCTGGGTCGGCCCGGGAGCGGTCCAACTGGGCAACTTGATGCCGTCGCGCCTTCGGTTTTGGCTGCCCTGGTAGCGCACCTGAACGTCGAATACTCGACCCTCGTGAACGAACACTGCGGGGACGGTTGCATCCCAGGTTGCGTTGGTCGTGCAACGCGAACTTCGTCCGGCAGTGATATTGGACCACATCTTGGTCCAGTCTTGAGGAGTGATGAATAGGTCGTAGCGAGGTCCAGTCGTGGCACTCGGGGCGACGAAATACGCATAGTACTCACGCGGATCAGTCAATCGAGGTCCCAGCCTCCCGACTTCCTTGTTCGCGCTCGCTCCGAGCACTCGATAGCGCACGACGGTGTTGGCTGCGACGGCCGGAACAACCACCTCGTAGGTGGACGGCGTTCCCGATTTTAGCGTCATGGGCAACGTGCTCGTCGTGGTCCCGATCTGCTCCACCGGATCCAATCGATACTCCAGCGTAACGCCAGAGACTGCGCCTTCGGATAGCGTCGCCGTCACGCGCACCTGATCCGTGGGTGTGATGCTCGAGTCATTGCGTGACTCAGGCGCAGCCGAGGCGCTCAACACGATGGCAGGTGGATCACCACTAATGCCGTTTGGCTTCCCAGGGGTAGCGCCGTCCACCGCCGAAGCCTCCCAATTGCGCGGGTCGCTGCTCGGAAGTGCCGGACTGTAGCGTTCTAGGGACCGCCCCAGGTATCGGTGCGTCTCGTACGACCCAAGAGCGGGCAGCCACTCCTCTTGAGCTCCAAAGGCATCGGCAGCAATGGGCCACGGCGCGTCATCATCGTAATCGACCAGATCCTGAGTCACGCCCTCCGCGTCAACGATGGATACCTTGTCACCCCCATTGTCGAGTCCCCCCTCAAAGTCGCCAATCACCTGATCGGGTGCGAGCGCGTACTGGGCGATCTCCAACAGCTTGTCGCGCCGTTTGGCCAACACCAAATAGCCACCCGCCGGTAGTTTTGCGCTGGCAGGGAGAGTCAGACGATCAGCCTTGCCCACATGGAGCTTCCACCCAGCGAGCGAAATTTCAGCGTCGCTAGTGTTACGCAATTCCACGAATTCGTGCTCGTCCTCGGCCGTCGTCTCCTCCACCGGGTGATACATAATTTCCGAAATGATCACCTTCGACGTGGGAGGCTGCGCTTTCGTGGTGTCCGGTCCGCTTCCGCCAGCGCGAATGCTTGTGGTCGTGCTATTTCCACCGATTCCACCCCGACCCGTCTCCGTCCCAAGTGCAGCCCCGCCACTGGTGGAAGGTTGATTGTCTTTGGTGTTCGGGGTTGAACCTGCCGAATTCGTCGCCGTTGCGCTGCCACCCGTCTCAGATCCAGCCGGCCTTGGCTCGCTGCGTTCATGGGCATTTCCACAGGCCACGAACATAAGAAAAGCAAAAGTACAAATCCTCTGACAATCGTTCTTCATGCTTGATCCGTCCCGCTGCCGCCGCGACGCCCACTCGCCTACGCACCCGCTCGTCGTGCAATCGATGCCGGCGCGGTGTTCACTAGGCCCCTAAGAGCGAATGCGCAGCGGTACGCTCACCCATCGAGGCGTTGTCGCGAGGCCGTTAAGGCTAAGTTTCCTGATCGCAGTGGCGGCCCCCGCCTGTTTCTGTCAAAGAAAAGCGAAGATCCGTGCTCGCCCTGCATGAATATTCGCGCGGACGTGTGCGGCAACCGTGAGAGAACGCGGCCGCCAAGCGCAAGTAATGCAGGCGTTGAGTCAACAGAGCATCGGAATGCCTGGCCCGGCCGTGTTGGGTCTGACGGATGGGGGCAACTGACGACGCGTAAGCGGAGCCCAACCGAGACTGTTCACCGCACCGGACTCATTCACAGTGGCAGGTCGCTCATCGTGGACGGAGAAAGACTGCTCGGCCCCTGGCAGCGGGAAGTGCCGAAAGGGTCGGGTCCTCGGCGCTGGGACGCCCAATGCCAACTCGCTCCGCAACACCATTGCTCTCGGTGTGCTTTGTCCCAGCTCGCTGGACCACGTAACGCTTCGAGTCGGCGCATTCCCAGTTTCGCTCGCCAGCGTGGTCCTGCGTGAATCGTGCACTCCGTGTGATGCTGCCTCCACCGTAGAGATGTCGTTGCAACGAACAGCGACGTCATCGCGACGAGCAAACCAAAAGACTAGAGTCGGTACGCGAGCACGTCGTGCAACGAGAGACGTCGTTCCAACGAAGAGCGAGGTTGTCGCGACGAGCCCCCGGCGCGAGCCATACTTCGACTGTGTGACGTGCGTGGCCAGCTTCGATTGTGAACGAAAGGATTCGCGAGCACGGCTTTGTTTCGTTCCTGTCGAGGTCAGAATTCCGCAGCCGAGCTGATCGTAAGCTCTCCCGACCCTGAGGCATCCCCTCATTGGGATTGCACAGGAAGTCTTCCGACCTTCCGTTCTTCCTGTGCCATTTCCTCTGTTCATCGGACCCACCC
>JBLNFG010001207.1:0-2758 GCA_050263495.1 Myxococcales bacterium
TCCTCAAGGTTACATGCTGATCCCAATCGGTAGTAGTTCGGCTGCCGACGAGGCGCTGATTGAGCGACAGCGTGAACTCGCGAAGGAACATGAGGAGGAAGTGATCGAGGCGTGGGAACCAGGCGAGGAAGTGCCGGAGGGCTATCGCGTTGTGCGTAAGAGCCGACGAGGTTTGGTCATCGCGGGCTCGATTGTTGGCGGCATCGCTTACGGCGGCAGTCTCGTCGCTGCCACTGCTGCTGACTACGAGGACGAGAGTGTCGCGCTCATGGTCCCAGTCGCAGGTCCCTGGATCATGCTGGCATTGGGCGGTGCTAAGAACCGAACCTGCACGGAGTCGGAACTCAGCGATTACCTCCGCCGGGACCACTGCGGCGATCGCTCGGGCGCGCGTGCCGCACTGGCACTCGACGGTTTGATGCAGGTCGCAGGCGCTGCGATGCTCACCATTGGAATTGCTTACCCGAGCACGCGACTGGTTCGAAAGGGGCTCCAAGTTTCGATGGCACCCGTTTCGTTCGGTCACGACGGCTACGGAGTCGGCGCGATCGGATCATTCTAACTACTACTGTGCTTTTCGAGCGCTTGCTTGAGCATCGGGTCGAGCTTTCCTTGTCGATCCAAGGCGATCATGTCGTCGCAGCCACCGATCGATTGGCCATCAATGAAGATCTGCGGGACGGTCTGTTGCCCCGTGGCTTCAACCAGGTACGAGCGCAAATCGGAATCGTTGCTGACGTCAATCTCTCGGAAAGGGACGCCCTTCTTCGTCAGTACCTGCTTGGCTCGGATGCAGTACGGGCACACTCGCGTCGTATAGATGAGGACTGCGTCGTTCATGTCCAATCGGCAGCTTGGGGCCAAAGTTCGCAAACGTAAAGCCCCGCGGATTGCTGGCCGAGTCGAGCGTCTCTGTCCCCGCGTGTGCCGCGCCGCTCCCGCTTGCTGGAACAACTGCGACCATACCCCGCCGTTGCGCGCGACCAAACCGCCGCCCGTCGCGGTTAGCGTTGCGCGCGACTAAGCGGATATTCCGTGCATCCGCCGAACATTCGGCAAACGATGTGGCCATGACGCCGCAGCAGCATAGTCGGTTCGGGTTGGGACCCATTTCGGCTCGTTGGAGTAGGAACCTGACATGCGTGGCGGCGGTGGTGCTAGCTCTTCATTCATCGGGGTGCGTGCGGCTGAAAACCGTCTCGAGCGTCGGAGCGGAGGCACCTCCGGGGCAACCCACGAAGCTCATGACGTGGGACGTCCAGGAAGAGTCTCATCCAAGCGGGCATTTCGTCCTCGAAGGTAAACCGTTCTGTTTTGCCGGCACCAACAACTACTACCTGCCGTGGCATTCCACCAAGATGTGTGACGACGTGCTGGTCGCGGCCAGGGACATGAACCTGAAAGTGATCCGAACTTGGGGCAACCAGGAGCGTGGCTCACTCGATGGTGCCGTCCCAAGTACGGATGGCGACGGCACGAAGGATGGCGTTTACTATCAGTACTGGGACGCGGCGACGAAGCGCCCCGCGTTCAACGATGATCCAAAGACGGGCCTGGGTCGTTTGGATTACGTGTTGCACCGAGCGCGGCAGCTGGGGCTCAAGGTTATCCTGACACTGACGAATAATTGGAAAGACACGGGCGGGATGGACCAGTACGTCAGGTGGTACGGCTTGAATTACCACCACGAGTTTTACACCGATTCCCGCGTGCGAGGGGCATTCAAGAATTGGATCAAGCACCTGGTCGAGCGCAAGAACCACCTCGACGGCGTGGTCTATCGCGACGACCCAGCCATTTTCGCATGGGAGCTTGCCAACGAGCCACGAATGGTCAACTACGCCAAGTTCGACTCATCGCAGGGTTGGGACAAGACGACCCTGGTCAAATGGGCCGATCACATGAGCGCCTATATCCATTCCATCGATCCCAATCACATGGTGGCCGTTGGTGACGAGGGCTTCCTGAATAGCGGTGGGCATTGGCTGTTCGAGGCGCACGACGGCGTGGATCACGAGGCGTTGATGTCCGTGAAGGGCATCGACTTTGGCACGTTTCACGTGTACCCCGACAATTGGAAAACGGGCCTCGACATCTTGCGACGGTTCATTCAGGAGAACCTCGACGTGGCGCGCAAGGTGGGCAAACCCACCGTTATGGAAGAGTACGGCGTGCTAGTTCGCCGCAACGAGCAGAAGCAGATTGTCGCCGGGTGGGGTCGACGTGAGAACGCCTATCGGAACTGGAACGAACTCGCGTTGAAAGGCGGCGCTGCGGGCAGCCTATTCTGGATTCTGTCCGGCATTGACGACGCGGGTGGGCTCTATCCCGATTACGACGGCTACACCGTGTATCGAGGCGATCGCACGCATCAATTGCTGGCCCCCTACTTCCAGAGGTTTCAAACCGAGGCACAAGCGTGCAAGGGCGCGGAGACGAGTCTCGCTGCGCCATCCCCTTTCGTGAAAGCGACGCGGACGCATCACGTCGCAATCCTCGACGTGCCGCAAATCCTGGTCGCCATGGGTGCGATCCACTGAGCGACACAGCGCGTGGTCGCCGTTGGTAGCGATCCACTGAGCGACACAGCGCGTGAAAGCAACGGGTCGCCGTGGGTGCGATCCACTGAGCGACACAGCGCGTGGAAGCGACGGGGGCGCATGCCGTCGCAATCCTCGACAGGCCGCAAAGCGTGGCCGCGGCCGCCTGAGCGAGACAGCGAGTGGAAGCAACGCGTGCAGGGGACGCGGACGGATCC